>JAYEFL010000402.1:0-1532 GCA_034658635.1 Bacteroidota bacterium
TAGCTATCATTTGGCAAACACCAAACCAGCCTCTCTACGATGATCTTACTGAAGATGAACTGATCTCATTTACTCTTCACAATTATAATAATGATGGGGATTATTCCTGGCCTCTGCTTTTCCCGATGGTCAAGACTGCTGTTCGGGCTATGGATGCAGTACAGCAATTTTCAGAAGAAACCCTTAAACACGAAATTTCCCGTTTCGTTGTTACAGGTGCATCGAAGCGAGGATGGACAACCTGGCTAACAGGTGCTCACGATAACAGGGTAGAAGCAATTGCGCCAATGGTGATCGATGTCCTCAATATGCCGCTTAGCCTGACTTATCATCTTACAGCCTGGAATGATTATAGTGTTCAGATACAAGATTATGTAGATTTGGGAATTGCGCAAGATATTGTTGCTGATGGAGCTAATGATTTAACGATTATGATCGACCCCTATTCATATCGTGATAAACTGTCTATGCCCAAGCTCATCATAAATGGAACAAACGATGAATACTGGCCGGTAGATGCCATTAAACATTACCTTGATGATATCCCCGGTGAAAACTATATTCACTATGTGCCAAATGCCGGTCATAATCTTAACGGAGGAGAACAGGCATTAACCGCAATCAGTGCTTTTTTTGGTAGGACTATGTCAGGAGTAGATTATCCTATTTGTAATTGGAGCATTTCTGAATATGAGGAACAGCTTTCTTTAGCAGTAATGATGTCTCCGGAGGAATTCCGGGGTGCATTTTTATGGACAGCTAATTCAGTAGACCGTGATTTTCGTGATGAAGTTTGGAGTAGCAATGATGTAACAATTGTAAATCAAGATAGTGTTGAAGTTCAGGTAGATTACCCGGAATCAGGTTTTAGAGCTTTTTATTTAGATCTTAAATATTCTGATCCAAACGGAGGGGAGTATACTAAAAGCACAAGAATGTTTGTTGTAGATGATAACAAATTGCTTGAAAACTAAGTCAGCAAATACGCACCAACATGGGGGAATGATTTTGGCTGCTTGTATGGTGTACATTATTACAGCAAGAGTTTGTATTTAAGGAAAGCAGTAGAATAATGGAATATGATGGAATATGATGGAATATATGGGGAGATACAAAATTTTTGATGCAGAGCAGATAGTCACTTATCCGGTATCTGAACGCAGCAACAAAGTTAAGCTTGATGATCTTATCAAGCCTGAAGTTATCGACGATATGTCTTTTGACGTCTCCGATGAAGCCGAAGATAATCTGACGCTCCTTGCCAGAGAGATTGTTTCTGCCCGGGAGAAAAACAGACCGGTTGTTTTTTTTACCGGGGGTCATCTGGTAAAGAATGGCTTGAGCGGATTACTCGGTGATCTGATCAAACGCGACTTTTTTACTCTGATTTCCGGGAATGCTGCCACCTCAATCCATGATTTTGAACTGGCTTTATTCGGCGCAACCAGTGAATATGTTCCGCAGGCGCTTGAGAAAGGACAATTCGGGATGGCATATGAGTTTAACTATATAAATGCTGCCCTTATACTGGG
>JAYEFL010000403.1:0-1530 GCA_034658635.1 Bacteroidota bacterium
AAGATGTCATAGATATTTTTTGGGAAACAAATGCTGATTTTACATACGACAGGGATGCGATGCTTGTGAATTTCACTAACACATCCGACAATTCTAATACTGTATATTGGGATTTTGGGGATGGTAATACCTCAGTCGAGTTCAGCCCTGTACACCAGTACAGGAACAAATTTATTTTTGATGTTGAATTGATTTGTTTTAATCCACCTTGTGTGCCGGATACAATGAAGATGCAGTTGGATCTTAGAAATGGTACAGGAGTGGAGGATATCAAGTTTGAAAAATCTATAAAAATCTATCCAAACCCTGCTACTACTTATCTCAATATTTCCTGGACAAATGCAGCTAACGAGCCGGTCTATGTTGATCTTGTCAATTCAACAGGTGCAATAATTAAGAGTATGAAGGGAAACCTTTCAGAATCATTAACTCTCGACCTCCAGGATATCGGGGGAGGAATATACTGGCTGAGAATTAAGCAGGGATATATGGTAACTGTAAGAAAGGCAGTAATTTATAATTAACAATTTTCAATCATAGAATGATACTAAGGATAAAGAGAACTGTTATTTCTGTGATACTAATGCTGGTTGGAACGAGTAGCTTATTTGCTGCTTTCCTGAAAAATGTACCACAAACTTTTGTACAGCCAGATGGAGAGGTGATCAATTGTTTTGCCAGCGGTGATGAGTTTTACCATTGGATTCATGATATCTGTGTATCCAAATCCTTCCTCCGGGAAATATGAGGTTTTTATTGACGGAATAAATGATAGTGAGGTGCCGATGAAGGTAATAAGCTTCGACGGAAGAGAAGTGTGGTCGGCCTCAAGAACTTTCTCAGGATCAGGCAGGCTTGACCTGGATCTGAGTACCCAGTCAGATGGTATTTATTTTTTGATAATTGAAACTGAGAATGGCATCTTAAGCAAAAAGCTGCTAAAAAAATGAGGATTTTGTAAACTCAACAAGACCTGGGCTACGATCTTTTTTTACTTTACTATTTAATCTTTCAACCTACTTCCTGCCTGTTGTATATCCCCTACGGGGAATCGAATCATTTGCATAATGCATTGTGCTACAATTGTTTAACCGCTACGCGGTAAACGATATTAGCTAATTGACCCATTGCCCCATTGGCTAATTGTCTTATTGCCCCATTGGCTAATTGTCTTATTGTCTCATTGGCTAATTGTCTTATTGTCTTATTGACCAATTATTTTTCTTACCTTGCCTTTGATGGTTGAAAAAGAACTGGTTCTGTTGTCGCACAAGGTGAAAAATTGCACTAATTGCGACCTTCACCTCAAACGCACCAATACGGTTTTTGGAGCCGGCAATCCTTTTGCTGAAATTTTACTTATTGGTGAGGGGCCCGGGAGAGATGAGGATATCCAGGGGATTCCTTTTGTTGGAAAATCGGGGCAATTGCTTGATAAAATATTAGGTGCTTGTGGATTTAATCGTGATGAGCATGTGTATATTGCAAATATTGTAAAATGCCGCCCCCCGGGAAACAGGGATCCGAAAC
>JAYEFL010000404.1:0-1528 GCA_034658635.1 Bacteroidota bacterium
CTCCGTCGTTGTTTACATCGGAAACTAATCCTGATTCTGTTTTCAGCCAATCAGTAACCAGGTTTATGAAATTTGAAATGCTGTAAGTGGTAGATGAAGCTATGGAGAAAGAAATTGTAAAATCATCTGTGTTGGCGTTTCTGGCTGTATCCTGACAGCGGATGTAATAAGTGTAAGAATTTCCGTCTGATAGGTTGGTGATTGTTTGGGAATGGGTTGTAGAATTTGTTGTTGAGAAAGTGTTGTGAATTGAATCGTAATCTGTTCCTGCTGTGGTACTGTATTTGCAAGCCGCAGTTTCGTCGGTGTCTAATGAAATTGTTGTTGAAGTTGTGCCTGAAGATAGAGTTCCGGTGGGTTGGGGATTGGAGCGGGAGGGAGGGGTGAAGTCTGTCTGATTAGGCATGCCATCCCAAATTTCTATATCATCAAGGGCATGATAAGTCACCTCTGTTGGTTGCTTTGCACTGAAATTTCCTTCAATATGAATATCTGTCGCTCTTGTGCAGTTCCCAATTTTCCCATCGGGCGCTGTCCATGTCTTGGTTGCATTTTCTGCTGTTTCATTTTCAACATCATACCAACCACGAATAACCCCTGTATTAAAATTAATATATAGTGAATATTTATGCCAATTTCCATCATAGGCATTTTGGCATTGCACACTACTTCCTAACCATGTCCCCTCATCACCACAATAAAACTTCATGTCTGGATTTGTGCTGAATGTAGTAAGATGCATGTAAATCGTGCCATAAATTCCACCGTCCGTCCCGACGACTATCCATTTACAGTTTCCAGAACCTTCTATTGTCGAAAATCCTTTGTTGTGCCGTGCCCAAAACCGAAGAAAAAACTCTCCCGTTTCGATTTGATCAAAGGAACAATCATACCTTCCAGGTCCACCATATTCTGGATAATCTGGGTTTGATGGAAAAGGAGATAATCCGATGTAAATGTTGTTATTAACTGCTCCGCTTGTAATGCCATCCACTGGTGGGTTTAAAGCATAATCAGGTGAATTTCTATGCAAGCTGAAATAATTCCCACTATGTGGTGTCCAAATCCCTCCTGTATTACTCTCGTAAGATTCAACAACCTCTGTCATGTTCTTATGCGTAGTCCAGTACTCATTATAACCTGAGGCCCATGGATATTCTGGAGTTGTGTCAGCGCTCCCATCCCAATCTTCATAGCCATAGTTCATGACTTGCTGGGCCGCCCTCGCGCTCCCCCCAAAACCCAAAACTCCCGCTAGTAATCCGAATACTGCGAATATGTATCCGAATGCCACAAATTTAATCTTCTTTTTCATATTTTTTTTTGTTAAATTATTTAAACACTGATTAGCCCTATGGAATAAAGCAAAGCTATCCCACAGGGTAAATCGCTGATTTTATGCGCTGATATAACCGCGGATTTTTTGCTTGACATAATTTTTTGCTCTTGCTATAATTATAGCATAAGAATCTCGGCCAGAAGTTTATACACTTCACATCGTGGCGGGGGTTTTTATTTTACCCGATTT
>JAYEFL010000405.1:0-24118 GCA_034658635.1 Bacteroidota bacterium
CTCCCTCCTTAATCTTAAGGAGGGAGAGAAAAGCCACTTCTCGAGAAAAAAATCTCCCCTCCCTAACATTAGGGAGGGGCCGGGGGTGGGTTGACTAGTACACCGGGGGTGGGTAAACTACTGCGGCCACAACAACTACGGGAAATGATGGTTGAAACTGGTTTTGTGAATCTATTGGAGTTTGGTAGTTTTAAGAAGGAGAGTTTTGGGGAGGATTCTCAGCCGTATATCTTGGTGGCTGGGAAATAGTTTAGAAGTCTTTCGCTAGAGACACACGGCCGTGTGTCTTTACAAGCATTCAGATAAGTTAAAAGTAGTATTATGATAAAAGTAACAACGTACATTTTCGCACTAATTCTAATGACTGCCTGCACAAAAACTCCGCAGCTTGAGATTCCTGCTCTGATTCCAATTCCTGTTACATTGGAAGCTGGTGATGGTAGTTTTGAATTGAACTCACGAACAAAAATTGCTATAAATATTGATGATCCGGAGCAGGTGAAACTGGCTGATTATTTGAATAGTGAGCTGTTTTCAGTTATGGGTTTTGAGTTAGAGCTTGTTTCTGCTTCTGGAAAGAACATTATTAGTTTGGAGGCTTCTACTTCCGAAAATTCTGCATTCTCCATTCTGCATTCTCCCTTGAATCCTGAGTTATACCAATTGGATGTGGATCCGGCAATGGTTAGAATTGCTGCTACTTCTTCAGAAGGCCTCTTTCGTGGAATTCAAACACTGATTCAGTTGATTCCGCTTGAGGATGATGGGAAATCTGACAATGCTCTATTGCCCGCTCTCCATATTGAAGACTATCCTCGTTTTGCATGGCGCGGACTGATGCTGGATGTTAGTCGGCATTTCTTTTCTGTGGAGGAGGTTAAGGCCTATATTGATCAGATGGCTAAATACAAATTCAATATTTTCCACTGGCACCTGACGGATGATCAGGGATGGCGGGTTGAGATTAAGAGTTTGCCCAAACTGACAGAGGTGGGTGCATGGCGGGTGCCACGTACTGGTGCGTGGTGGACTTATGATCCTCCTGCAGAAAATGAAAAGGCTACTGTGGGAGGGTATTATACTCATGAGCAAATCAGGGAAGTGGTTCAGTATGCTGCCGATCGCTACATCCAGGTATTGCCGGAAATTGATGTGCCCGGACATTCACTATCCATGATTGCTGCATATCCGCATTTGTCATCAACAGAATTGCCATATAAGGTTAACCCGGGTAGCAAGTTTTACACTATCGAAGATAATGCCCTGAATCCAGCCAAAGAGGAGGTTTATGAGGTGATGGATAAAGTTTTTAGCGAGATCGCCGAGCTATTCCCGTTTGAGTATATTCATGTGGGTGGCGATGAGTGTTACAAGGGATTTTGGAAGAATGATAAACTATGCAAGGATCTCATGAAAAAGGAAGGCATGAGTCATGTGAATGAACTGCAGAGCTACTTTATCAAGCGCATGGAAAAAATTCTGCAATCTAAAGGGAAGAAGCTGATTGGCTGGGATGAGATTCTTGAAGGGGGACTTGCACCAGAGGCTAACGTGATGAGCTGGCGTGGGATGAAGGGTGGAATTAAGGCAGCTGAAATGGGACATAAGGTTGTGATGACCCCAACCATTCATTGCTATCTTGATCTGTATCAGGGTGATCCACAGGTGGAGCCCATTACTTATAGCATGCTTCGCTTGCGTGATGTATATCGTTTTGAACCTGTTCCGGATGGGATTGATGAGGATCTGATTCTGGGTGGACAGGGAAATCTCTGGACAGAATCTGTGTATACTCTTGGCCATGCACAGTATATGACCTGGCCTCGTGGATTTGCTCTTGCGGAGGTATTGTGGTCGGAGAAAGGTGATCAGGATTGGGAGGAGTTTGTTGGGAGGATGGAGGAACATTTTGACAGGTTGGATGCTCAGGATGTTAATTACTCTGTGGCGGTCTTCGACCCCCTTATAAGGCTTAAGGCTTATGGCTTGAGGCTTGAGTACGAGTATGAGGAAGGAGGTATAAGTGATGAGTTGAGGAATATGGTTGTTATGGAGACTGAGGTTGGGGGGCTTGATATTTATTATTCTTTTGATGATAGTTTTCCTGATGAGCATTATCCGGTTTATTCTGAGCCGGTTTTAATTCCTCTGGGGGCTACGGTGCTTCGTGTGCTTACTTATCGTAGTGGAAAACAGATGGGGAAACAGATGCGGCTGGAACTGAGCAAGCTTCGGAAAATAGAGTAATTCTGAAGTATTCTTAAATATTTATTGTGTAATATTAAAAATAAGTTTTAAATTTACACAAAAGAACTGAATGTATATTTCCAGAAATATTGAGCAGTCTGTAAGGGATAGTCTGGCTGATAATCCGGTTACTGCCATTATTGGACCGCGTCAATGTGGTAAATCAACTTTGGCCAGGCACATTCTCAAAGAATTTGAGGCAAAGGTTTTCATAGACCTGGAAAGGCCGTCAGACCTGGCCAAACTTGAAAGCCCGGAGTTATTTCTTGAATCCCAGAAAGGGAAGCTAATTTGTTTAGATGAAATTCAGCGCAAACCAGAGATATTTCCACTCATCAGAAGTTTGGTTGATGACTGGGGAGGTAGTGGCCATTTTCTGATATTGGGGTCTGCTTCCGTAGAAATGCTCAAGCAAAGTTCAGAAAGTCTTGCCGGACGAATAAGTTATAAAACTCTTACTCCATTTTTATTTGAGGAGCTTAGTTCAAAAAAGCTTTTGCCTGATTATATGTGGAGAGGGGGATATCCCAGAAGTATTCTGACTGGGTCTGACAGAGCTTCATATAGTTGGCGCGAAGATATGATCAGGACATATGTTGAACGGGATTTATTGCAGTGGGCAGGAGTTTCTTCTGTAACAGTACTTCGATTATGGAAAATGCTTGCATATTTGAACGGACAAACAATTAACCATTCACAGTTGAGTAATTCATTAGGAGTAAGCTCCGTTACCGTCAGGAATTATATGGATCTTTTGACCAGCACCTTCATGATTACTCCAATATTACCTTACTTACCTAATCTTGGAAAAAGATTAATCAGGAATTCTAAAGTATATATAAGCGACCCGGGATTAGCATGCACATTACTTGAGTTACGATCATTTGAGCAATTACTTGGTAACCCTGCATTTGGAAGCATTTGGGAATTAATTGTTTTATCCCAGATCCGTGGGAAATATCCCACTGCTGAATTATATCATTACAGAACTTCCCATGGAGATGAAATTGATTTTTTATTACGGTATAAAAATAAGTTGTTTGCAATCGAATGTAAGGCATCAGCTTCTCCTTCTCTCACAAAGGGAAATTACAGATGTATTAACGATCTGAAGCCGGATAAAACATTTATTGTGGCGCCAGTTTCTTCTGGCTGGATATTTAATTCTGGAATATTGGTTGTCAACCAGGATGAATTACTCGAACAATTATCTGTCTGAAAGATAGCAGGACTACTTTTTGACGCACCTTACATAGAATTCATAGCCCTTGCTAACATAAACTCTTTGATTGATTTTTCTGCCAGGATTGAAATACCAGGCCATTGGTACGCCAGTGAGTGTCATATCTCTGGCCCAGAAATGAGTGCTTTCACCTAAGCCCGTGAATTTGCCAGAATGATCAATGTATCCGGCAAGTTGAATGTGAAACTCACTGGAGCCGCCAAACAGCAGGCTTCCAATTTGATCTTCTTCCAGATTTTCCATCAAAGTTTCAAAGTCTTTGATATCAGGTACCCGCCAGCCTTTTGGGCAAAAATCATTAAGTCTAATGTTTGAGAATCTATAGAGTCCACCATACTTGTCGCAATTATCCGGATCATTTTTATAACATTTTTTTGTTACGGGATTGTTTTCAGCAGCGATGAATTCTGAGTTGAAATTCTCCTGCATCCACCATTGATCCCCGATTCTTACGGTACCATAATATTCGTCAAAAACGTTTCTTTTATCAACTATAAAGCTGGTTTCATGATTACCCTCAAAAACCATAACAGTGTCGGTATCAACTGATTCCTTGTCGCCCGAATCAATTATAGCCATTCGAATAGGATATTGACCCGGTTCATCAAACTGATGATACACATTCATTTGCTCATTAAGATCAGTATCCCACTCTCCGTCATCGTCTAAGTCCCAGCGTATCTGCAGGTTCATTATACTCTCATCCCGGTCCCAACTTTTACGTGAGTGGAAATAGAACTTTGTAAGCGGATTACCGATCCTGCAGCCAACTGTAAGATTGGCATAAGGTGGCGTATTTTCAGGATGCACTTCAACTTGTACAATTGTATCCATATACAAGCCATCCGGGGCGGTAACTCTGAGTTTTACGTTAATATTGCCTTCCTTTGTGATGGAATCAGTATAAATAGGATTTTCCGAATCCTGCACCTCCCATGCATTATCATTATAAATATCCCAGCTAAAAAGCAATCTGGATTCTGGTTTCCCTTCCTCATAAGATTCCGATGCGTCGAATGTGAAAAGTTCCTCTACCGTGCAATATCCGCAGGAGACTGTTGCCCTTGGTTTGATCAGGTGATTGAGCAGGTTCACAACCACAGGAGCCTCTTGTCGCCCGATCAGATCCATAGTGTCTTTTACTTCCATGACGGCGTTGAAGAAACCCTTTAATTGATAATGATGTTTTGTTACGGGGTCTTCCTGAAATTCGGTGTCCCAGTTGCCGTCACCATTGAAGTCCCATCTGAAGAGTAGTGTTTCTAATGAATCTTCATCATCATGAGTAAGAC
The DNA here is from genome assembly GCA_034658635.1 of Bacteroidota bacterium. GTDB lineage: Bacteria > Bacteroidota > Bacteroidia > Bacteroidales > UBA12481 > JABHCC01. Next base: position 4,783 of record JAYEFL010000405.1, read on the forward strand.
TTCCATCAAAGATAAACTCTGTGAGAACATGTGCTGAATCAGGCGTGACAATCAATATTGCTTGAGGTGGTGAGTAGCCTTGCTCAACTTTAATGAGTCGTTGTATGGTATCAGTATCTCCGGATACTCTGGATACTTCCATTGTGGCAAAATATTGCCCTGGTTGAAAATACCGGTGTTGGTAGTCGGGCAGACTGGAGTGCATCATATCCCATTCCCCATCTGTATCCCAATCAAACCGGATGAAAACCGGATTGTCATTATCGCCCAAATCCATTGCTTCGGCCACATTAAAACTGAAGATGGTAGTAGTTAATCCGGAATCGGGAGTCAGGATATAATCGGCTTCTAACTTTGGCAAAAGCTCATCAGCATTATCTTTGCATCCTGATAGCCCTGCTAAAAGGATAATTGTTGTCAAGAATAATATGTTTCTTGAGGCTTTCATTGATCTTTCCGGTTTCCGTCGCGGTCGAGGAAATTTAGTTGTTTGGTAAATTGTCCGTATGCCAGAGAATCAATAGTTTGGTTAGTTACTTTAAACCCTCTCGTATATGAATATGAGACAGATGAAAAAACTCCGATCCCATTTTGAATATTTGTGAAATCCATAATCCTGAAGGGGTCGCCTTCATGCTGAGTTTGATAGTGGATAGCCAACTCCGATCCTCCTGCAACTACAAAGGCATCCAGGCTATGAAAGGCTCTTAACAAATTGAGATCTTCTTTAATTGAATTACCCAGGGCAATGTAAAACTGCGTTGAGTTGATGTCATAAACGTAGTAATTGCCCGGGTTGTCATTTTTGATCAAGGTGTTTAGTGAGACAACTTCTGATTTCAAGCTGGTATCCAAAGAGTCAATTTCGTAATAGTTTAATTGCAGGCATAGTTGATAAATGATAGCATTTTCGGCTTGAGTCCAATGAAAAACCGGATTATGATCGGGCATCAGGTGTATTGATCTTAGGTTTGGATAGGCCGGATCGATAAGAGAGAAATCACCCGGGGTTTTGGTGTAGGAATATATCAGCTTATTTTCTTCGGGGATATAAATAACCAGGCGGTAGGTAGAATTGCCAGCAATCTCCATATTGGATTGATAAACAATATGATATCCATCTGAAAAGAGACCGGGTTCCTTCTGAACGACAACCGGATTGAATTCTGTGTGCTCAATGGCCTGATCTCCATCCATCTTCTCAATAGCCAGATTGACCTGGGTTTGAAAATAAATTAGTTCAGCACTGTCGGGCAGGCCCTGACCTTGATCGCTGATAAACGTTTTACTCAGTCTGATGGTTTGGATTTCCTCTCCGGGATTAAGCAAACAATAAACAATTGGAATTGGGTCGCCATCATGAATAAGATCGAAATCGCTTTCACAGCCAATAAGTAGAAAGATAAATCCGATTAAAAGAGTGTTTTTCATCTACTGGAATGTCGGTGTAACAAGTGTTTTCTCTTTGTCATAAATGATGAATTTCCCCATGGTGTGTTTTTTCGCAAATTGATTGCCCGGAAAGCCTCCGGCAGAGCAGGAATCCCCGGAACAAATACAAGCAATAATCGCCTCGTAATAGTAGCTGCCAGGAGATAAATGGAAAGAATAGAATGGCATATTATCGGTAACATTGGCTGATTGTATGTAATCACCCTGATATAGTAATTGCGCCGTTTCGGCCACGTGCAGACCAACACGTACGATCCGGTCTGTAGGCATCCAAATATGTTTTATTTCAAAATTAACCTCGAGAATTCCGGTGGGTATATAAGTGTCATCAATATAAGGGTCGGTGATTATTTCAGGCTCACAAGAAAATAGTCCTGGTAATAACAATACAGCTAATAATATCCTGCTTAAGATAGTTTTCATCTTCTCAGGTTTAGTCAGGGGGGACAGAAGTAAAGATAAGGAAAAAAACAGAGAAGTGTCCTAGAAATCCTTAACTCTATATAGCATAAATAGCATGTTATCGTCCTCTTTCAATTGTGATAATTGAGAGAATCCGGATGATTTGGATAAAGCTGTTTTCTGCTCCGGGCTCAGCTTTTCAAGGAGCTCCACGGCATCAAGAGCCGGATGAGGCTGGTAAAACCAATCTGTAGTTGCACCAAGATATGGGTAAATTGGCCAGCCGTGATATTCACTTATCCAATGCCGTTCATCCATCACAAGCGTCATCTGATTGCCGCTTGCACGATTAATGAATTGGAATGCCATTTTCTGAAGTTTGTCTGAACCGACCTGGATACCCAGAGTATTTGTGGTCTCGACAAAGTTCCTCAGCTTAGTAAACTTACCTGAATTATGCCTGTAAGGTTTTGGATCATTTTCGACATCTGGCTGTTGAAGAAAACTAGTATCTGGATTGTATGGCGAGAGATCGAATTTATATTTCTGAGTCAGTTCAGCTTCTTTATCCACTTGGTATATGGATAGGTCATAAGAGAGGGTGAACAAATTGCTACATGAATCGGCAGATTGTGCAAATTCATCAAAAAAGCCGCGGTTAATCATATAAAATGGGAATTCGAATTTCTGTTGAAGAATGTTACCCATCCTGTCTGTAATAATAAATTGTTGTCTTATTATTGAGTCCATTCGTGAATTCCGTTCTCTTCCCAAAATGAATGCAAAACGGTCAGTATTGATGGCAGCAACAGATATTGACCGAAAAGGGATAGGCTGTTTTTCAATGAATTTTCCATCTATGGTATAAAAGGCTATGGATTGATTTCCAACAATAACAATTTCATCTTTCCCGGGTACCAGATCATAATCTGCAATAAACAGGTACTCCTCAGGGCCGCCACCCTTTCTGAATATCTCATTAACGAATTTACCCTCAGATGTGAAAATTAATATTCGATCGAAGTTTCCCATGAGGATGTAGTCTCCCCTGAATTTGGTTTTGGCATCGTCTGGCACAAAATGAGTCCCGGTTGTTTCCAATGAAATGAATTTTATCTCCTCAATCCAATCCGTCCCTTCTGATGGTGTATTTATAAACTCATCCGGATTAATATTGATAATATCTGATGATGTTTCCTGAGGGCTTGAACAAGATGTTAGGGCCAGGATTATAAATATAATGGCCAATACTGGTTGAATAATTCTAAATTGGCGTGAGCATTTAGTCTTCATTATAATTAACTATTTTTCTTTTTCATAACGAGATGCAAGACGATTGACCATGCTTGTAGGCTTGCCATCTTTTCGTATTTCAAAGTGTAAATGAGGTTCAGTTACTCTTCCTGTTTGTCCTACTTTTCCAATGACTTGCCGATAGTGGACAGAGTCACCAATTTCAACCAAACATGAGTCTAAATGGGCATAAAAACTCTCATAATTGTTGTAATGTTCAATGAGTATCCAGGTTCCATATCCTGAGCGAGAGCGATTCTTTTTTATGTCTTTAACAAATCCGCTGTCAGTGGGGTAAATATTGGTGCCCAATGGGGCAGACAGATCGATACCAGTATGTTTTTTGTAAACTGTTTTTAGTATGGGATGTGCTTTTCTGTCTCCAAAAAAGTTTGTGACTTCAGTAACCTTATGTAATTGAATTGGAGGGGTAAATCCGTTTGGCCGCCTGATTTCTGCTAAATAATCATCGATGTTTCCCGGCGTTAAATCATTTTCAATTTTTTCTTTTATAGTTTTAATTGCAGATGCTAAGTCTTCGCTTACTTGCTTCTGGTTTTTGGGACTACAAAAAATTTCCTGATCCCTGTAATCGTCAATGAATCCAAGATTTATTAAAACAGCAGGGCATAAGGTTTCCTGTATTATTTTGTATGGTGCCTGCTGTGGATCTGTTCTGGCCGGGTTTCCACGAATAGAGAAATTCTCAGTAAACCATTTGGCTACTTGCTTTGATTGATTTGACCATTGATAAAAAGGAGAGTAGTAGATAGACCAGCCATTTGAGAGTTTATTCGAAGAACCATCCAAATGTAGCGATAAAAACAAATCAGGTTCTATTTCCTGAATTTTTTTAACTCTTTCGCGCATTGACATGAAAATGTCCTTATCCCTTAGTAAGATTACTTTGATGTTTCTGTCTGTTGCTATCTTTAGTTTTCTTGCAATGGCAAGAACAATATCTTTTTCATTCCATCCATTTTCAATCGTTAAACCCGGATCTTTTCCTCCATGTCCGGGATCAATCAAAACCACAAATTTATCTTTTTTATGATCCCCAAAAGGGCTATCAATCGGATCATTTACAAAGGAAAAAGTGAGCAAAGAAATTGCCAGTAATGGAAGAATGAGAATGTATTTCCATACCGAACCTTTCGGATTGTTACGAGTGGCCATGAGCATTCGCTTCTTAAGGGTAGAACCACGAAAATAGCTTGCCAATTTCTGATTTCTTTTGCTGAATAGTTCTTTTTGCAGAGAACCGGCATAGATTTGGAGTTGCACTCCGGAGTTCAAAACGGCAGCATCTGCAAGAAACTCATGGCACTCTTTTATTGCATTTTTATAGAATATTATAAAGGGATTAAACCATAGGAATATTTGAATTATCTCTGCCAAAACCAAGTCAAAGGAATGACCCTGCTTTGAATGAGCCATTTCGTGAGCCAGGATAAGGTCTTTGTCAGAACTCTTGATTTGCTTTTCGTTTATGAATATCCACCTGAAAAATGAAAAAGCGGGAAAGTCAGTCCCCGATATGATCCGGACAGCAGCCTCCCTGTGAGAGTTATTTTGATATCGCAGGAAAATAATTCGTCCTATTATCCAAAGGCTTTTTAGCAGAACAAATGCAGCACCTAACCAGTACAATATCCACCAGGGGAAGGGATTGGATAAATCTGAAATCTGGCTTACAGAAGTTTGAGATGAGGCGATCTCTGAACTCAGATCAGGGTTAATACTTATGGTTCCGGCAGGTAACAAATTGGGGATTTGTGGAAGTGGAATTTGTTGTGAACCAGTTATTGGAATATTGACCAGGGGAATGATCCATGGCAGGATTAATCCGGATAGCAGATAAAATCGATTCATCCGGAATTGGGTCTGCTTGCGAAAGAGGAAATGATAAAGGGCAATGAACACAATGGTGAGGATACTAACCTGAATAAGGTAGTTGATGAATGCGAACATTAGCTTTGTGATTTGCGGTTCTTAATTTGATTCTTGACTATATTCTCGATTTCCTCCAATTCATCCAAGCTCATTTTTTCATCATCAGTGTAAAATGAGGCGAATTTGGAAAAAGAGCCTTGGAAGTAACTCCTTAATACTCCTCTGAATTGTCCTTTGAGATAATCTTCCCGGCTCACCAGAGGATAGTATTGTCTGTTATTCCCATACTTTTTAAACCCAATAAACTCCTTATCTATCAGGATACGCACCATGGTAGATACTGTGGTGTATGCCGGTTTGGGCTCTTCAAATGAATCGGCCAGCTCTTTTAAGAAGGCGGTTTCCATGCCCCAGAGCTGCTGCATTACTTGTTCTTCGGCCTTTGTAAGTGCTTTCATAGAACAAACGTAGAACTAAATAACCAGTATTCCTACTAAATAATTAGTAACGGAACTAAAGTGACAGTATTTTAAAGTGCTCAGAGTTCAGTTATCAGTGCAGACAGGGAGGAGTTTTTAGTCAATAGTCATTGGACTTTGACGTCTTTCGTCATTCGTCATTCGTCTTTCGGGGAGGCTGCCAAAATTCTCCATTCTCCATTCTGCATTCTCAACTCTCCACCAACATCTCTCGAATAACACCCTTAACCAAGTCAATCTTTTCACCAGAAAGTCCCCCCACCTTCTTAATAATCCTCTTCCGGTCAACAGTTCTAATCTGATCTAAAACAATCCAACCAGTAAGCTTGTCATGAGCCAGCTGAACTCTTGTGGGATAGGATCTCGACTGAGAGGTAATGGGGGCAATGATGATTGTCTGGAGGTGCCGGTTCATTTCATCAGGGGAAATAACCAAACAAGGACGGGCCTTTTTTATCTCATGGCCAACAGTTGGGTCGAGATTTACAAGAACAATCTGATACTGGCTTATTTCCATTCGTCCAGGTTTTCATCCTCAAAAACATCAGGAATTAGCAACTCATCTTCTTTGCTTGAATGCAAAACAGCAAAGTCATTATCCCAACCCTGCCTGGGATTCTGCACAGGCTTCAGAATAATCTGGTCTTTTTCTAATTGTATTTCCACGGCATCAGTTATTCGATATTTTTCTAAAATAGTTTTACTCAACCTGATCCCCTTTGAATTGCCGATTTGAATAACTCGTAACAACATAAGTCTATAAATTGTAATTATAAAGTTATTATAAAATCATATTTAAATCAAGTTTCTTTAAATATAGATGCATTATGAATCAAAGAATGGAAAGGAAAGCTGAATTTATTATCTTCAATCTGAAACTAGTAATCATTGATTTCCTAAATTGCCGAAATGAATGACACGAAAGACCTGACTGCACACTGGAACAAAACCTATACCCGCCAGGAAGTAACACAGCTAGGCTGGTATGAGGCCAATCCAGAGCCCTCGTTGCAGTTGATCAAAGATCTTGATCTTTCCAAAAGTGCCAGAATCATGAATGTTGGAAACGGAGCCAGCATCCTCATAGATGAGCTGCTGGATGAAGGATACCAGAATCTGATTGCCAATGATCTGAGTGAAGTGGCTCTAAACAAACTGAGTGTGCGCTTAGGTGAACGGCAAAAGCAGGTTTTCTGGATTGTTGATGACCTGATTCAACCCAAATGCCAAGAGGAGATACTCGGGAATATGTATATACTGTTTTCGTTCGTCAAATAGTTTAGTTATTTCATCACATATTTCTGGTTGTCTGTGTTCATTTTTTTACTTTGGCTTCAAGTTGGATAATGAGCTATGGTTGAATTAAAGTATGATCCTAAAATTGAGATTCTGAAAGTGAAATTTTCAGGCTCTATCGAATTAGAGGATATTAAGGATTATGTAAAAAGAATTGTTGATCTGGATGACCTGCCAACTAATCTGGATATTCTTAATGATATGATTGATGTGGATCAATACGTTTCTGTTGATGAGGTGAACAAGATTTTGAGAGCCGTACAACCACATCTTGCTAACTACAATCGGGTCAGAGTAGCCTCTGTTCATGAAAAGCCACAATCTACAGCCATTAGTACACTGATAAGAGAGAGAAATAGGTTTGAGAATATGGAATACAGAGTCTATTCTGCTCAGGAAGCAGCGTTAGAGTGGTTGATGATTAAGTAATTTTTTCTGAACTTTGATGGAAATCATGCATGCTTATGAAATCATTTCTTTTTCTCTTCAGCTTTGTTCTGATATTTAGTGCTTGCCAAAAGCAGGGAACCGATTTTTTGGTTGATGCTCGTGATGGACACCAATATGCCACTGTTAAAATCGGAGATCAATGGTGGATGGCTGAAAATCTTGCCTATTTACCCATTGTATCCGAAGTGAAAGATACTTCAGGCGTATGGGTATATGGTTATAATGGAAAGAGTGTTAATTATGCTGTAACCCTGGATTCATATCTTCAATATGGTTGCCTGTACAGCTGGACTTATGCAATGGATATCGCGGAAAAATACCAGACAGCAATATGGGGCAGCTCAGACTCTCTGCACCAGGGTATCTGTCCTGATGGCTGGCATCTTCCGTCCGATACTGAATGGCAACAACTGGAAGATTATCTTGATACCGATCCCGATTTTACTCCTTCGGATGCCAGACAAAATACTGGTAATGTGGGCAAAAAGATCAAGGCTAACAGTACATGGACAGATGCAGAGGATAACAACGAAAGCGGCTTTGGAGTTCTGGCTACAGGTTTTCGTTATGAGTCAGGTCACTTCCTGAACAGAGGGAAATATGCTTATTTCTGGTCTTCAACCGAATACTATGCAAAAAGTGCCCTTTACCGTTATCTCTGGGATGACAGCCCGGGCACTTTTAGAGGATATCCGCTGAAAATCAACGGATTATCCATCAGGTGCATCAAAAATTAATCTAAAAAACCCCTATTTCTCATCAAAGGAGTTATATCCGGCTCACGGCCTCTGAAATTGACAAACATCTCCATTGCATCAGCCATACCGTTCTTTTCAAGTACATTTTTACGGAATGATTCAGCTGTGGCCTGATCGAAAAGAGAAGTTTCTTTAAAGGCTTCAAAGGCATCGTGATCCAAAACTGCTGACCACTCGTAACTGTAATATCCAGCATCGTAACCACCTGTTATATGGGTGAAGTACTCACTGTGATAACGTGGCCAAATTTCTTTTATCAAGCCAATTTTGTTAAGAGCTTCTATTTCAAATTCAGGTACATTTACGGGTTCTGTGCTGGTTAGTGTATGATAGGCCATATCGAGATAACATGCTGCTAGGAATTCAACAGAGGTGAAACCCTGATTAAAGACACTTGATTTGTGCATTTTTTCAATGAGGTAATCCGGAATCGCTTTGCCGGTTTCATAATGCAGGGCATAAGTTTTCATCACTGCAGGTTCTGTACACCAGTGCTCCATGATCTGGCTCGGGAGTTCAACAAAATCGCGTGCTCTGTATCCTGATTCCATAGTGTTTTCAGCAAAAAGAACATCCAGGGCATGACCAAATTCATGGAATAGGGTGGTAGCCTCAACAACGCTTAAAAGTGCTGGCATGTCTCCACTTGGTCGGGTGAAATTGCATACCATTGTGCACACAGGTTGAATTTCTTTTCCGTTTTTCACATGATGACTTCTGTATGCACCACACCAGGCACCTGAACGTTTGCTGGCACGAGGGTGATAATCTTGATACAGAACACCTAAGTGTTCTCCGTTTTTGTCTGTAACCTCAAATAATATGGCTTCTTCATGCGGTTTGGGTGCATCGGTTATTTCTTTGAAAGTTATTCCGTACAGCTTATTAGCCACATCAAAAGCTCCTTTGATTACATTATCCAATTTGAAATACGGACGCAATTCACTCTCATCCAAATCGAACTTTTGCTTTCTCATTTTTTCAGTGTAATACCACCAATCATGTGGTGCGAGTGAAAAGTTGCCGCCTTCATTATTGATCATTTCCTGCATTTCCTCAAGCTCGCTTTTTGCTGCTTCAAGTGCAGGTTCCCATACTTTATCAAGTAAATCAAATACGTTTGAGGCCTTTTTTGCCATCCGGCTTTCCATAACCATATCAGCATGGGTTGGATAACCGAGCATTTGAGCCTTTTGTGCCCTGATGCTCATCATCTGAGCCAGGTTATTCTCATTATTGAATTCGTTATCCTTACGACATCTCATCAACCAACCATCATAAACTTTCTGACGTAATTCACGGTTCTCAGCATATTGAAGGAAAGGGATCCAGCTGGGCTTCTGAGCAGTAAACATCCACTGTCCGTCAAATCCTGCGTCCTCAGCAGCAGACGCAGCTGCATCAATGGATGATTGAGGTAATCCTTTGAGATCCTTTTTGTTGTCAACCAGGATCTGAACAGCATTGGCTTCGGCTAATACATTCTGACCAAAATTTACCTGTAGTACTGCCATTTTCTGGTTCAATGCCTTCATCTCTTCCTTTTTCGCAGGAGAAAGCAGGTTTCCAGCGCGGACAAAGCCTTTATACATATTTTCAAGAATATAGGCTTCCTCATCAGTGAGTTTTATTTTGTCTTTACGGTCATACAAATCTTTTACTCGCTCAAAAAGTATAGAATCGAGACTGATTTCATCACCGTGAGCAGCAAGTTTCGGAGAAATTTCACGCTGAATTTTTTGGAGTTCTGCATTAGTATTGGCGCCGCTCAATCCGAAGAATACACTGCTTACCTTGCCGAGCAACTCGCCGGTTTGATCAAGGGCGCGAATGGTATTTTTAAAGCTTGGCTTTTTTTTGTTAGTAATGATCTTTTCTACTTCCTTCTTCTGCTGAGCCATCCCTTCTTCAAAGGCTGGCATGTAATGCTCCAGCAAAATCTTATCAAAGGGAGGTACACCAAACGGAGTTGTGTATTCAGTGAAGAAGGGGTTGTTTGGATCCAGCACCTTTTCCTCTCCGGATTCCTGACAGGAACTCAATCCAAAGCCGATAATTGTCATGATGATGATTAGTTTTTTCATTGCTTTTATTTTATGTCTAAGAGTCTAATGGTCAAAAAGTCAAATAGACTTTTTATTTATTTGTATAAAGATAGAGTTTGTATAGGACTTTCTAAATGTTAAATATCCATAATAATCGTCATTTGTCGTCCAATATTAGCCATTTGTAGAATACCTTTCGATAATGCTGATTTCATTTCCTACTTTTAAAAGAAAAAGAATGAAACCATTTTTTTTCAGCCTGTTTTTATTTGCCTTAATGATTCATCCCATTTTTGGGAATGAGAAAGTGGATTTAGTGAAAGCTTCTGTTCCACCATCAATTGATGGGATTATAGACGATGAAGTCTGGCAGAGTGCATCCAGCTTCACGAATTTCAAAACATTTATACCTGATTTTGGAAAGGATATGCCCGAGAAAACCGAGGCCTGGATTACCTACGATGAGGAGAATCTCTACTTTGCTTTTCGATGCTATGATTCTGAGCCAGAAAAGATAGTCGCCACCATTAGGAATCGGGATGATATCAGGAAGGAAGACTGGATCTGCATCAATCTGGATACTCACAATGACAAGCAGGCGATTAACGGTTTCTATGTGAATCCTTATGGAATACAAATGGATAGTCGGTTTACAGGTGGAATAGATGATGTAAGTGCAGATTATGTATGGTACAGTGCCGGAAAGATTGATGAACAGGGATACAGTATTGAGGTTCGGATTCCTTTGAAAAGCCTCCGGTTCTCAGATAAGGATCCGGTTAATATGGGAGTAATCCTTGAACGAAAAATATCCAGATACTCCATTCAGGGCATGTATCCTGAAATGGATCCTGACCAGGGATATGCCTTTCAAAACCAGATGATGATTATTGCTATGTCAGGTGTAAGACATTATAAGCTTTTTGAAGCAATTCCGGCTCTGACTTATTCGTACCGCGACCAGCGTACAGGTGGAGAATGGGGACAGGCGTCGCATTCTCCCGAACCAAGTCTGACCATCAAATACGGAATAACCTCTGATCTTATTCTGGATGCTACTCTTAATCCCGATTATAGCCAGGTGGAATCAGATGCCGGACAAATAGATGTTAATCTTAGATACGATGTGTATTATCCTGAGAAACGTCCGTTTTTTCTGGAGGGCAGCGACAAATTTATTGTTGCTGCAACAAGAACCTTTGATTACGATCCCATGTACCTCATGGTAAACACGCGTACGATTGCAAATCCGCTTACCGGATTAAAGTTTAGTGGAAAGATCAATGAAACAAATGATTTTACTGTGATGTATGCAATGGATGAATTAAGCTCAGAAAATGAACTCTGGCAACGCAACTATAGTCACGTACCAATATTGAGGTATAAACGAAGTTTTAGTGGCGATTCATACATTGGTGTTCTCTATACCGGAGGAGAGAGTAAGGCAGGATATAACCGGATGTATGGAGGAGATGGCCATATACGGATAAATAAGTCAACTGTTTTAGAGTTTAACGGATTCAGATCACATACCTATGATAACTCAGATATCAAGGTTGGTCATGCTGCCAGTGTGTATCTCAATCATGATACGCGAAATCTTCAATATGGGCTCATATTCAAGGATTTAGATGATGATTTCCATGCCAATACAGCCTTTGTCAGAAGAACCGGGATTACCCAGATTGGAGGCAGATTACTTCCTAAGATTTATACAAATTCTCCTGTTTTTAAGCGTTTTGATATTGAACTTTTTGGGATGGGGGGATACGATAAGATTTATTCTATGTGGGAGCATTTTTCCTTTGCATCTGCAACTGCTTATCTTGGAGGAACATCGTATATGAAATTGAAATATTACAACACTTCAGAAATATATCTGGGGCAGCGTTTTAATACCGGCGGGTTTCATTCCCTTTTTGCTACCCGGATTGGCGACTGGTTCACTGGTTCTGTACTGCATCGTTTTAACAATGCCATTTATTATTCAGCTGATCCATTTGCCGGGCTGATGCACCGATTTGCTGTTTCGCTGGCATTCCAACCTATTACCAAGTTGAATTTAAGCTTATCCTTCCTGTATACTGATTTTAAAGAGGCGGAAACCAGAGATCAGGTGTACACATACCCAATTGAACGACTAAAACTGACTTATCAATACAATAAGTATTTGGCCGTAAGGGGAGTTTTGGAGTATAATGGATATCGAAAAAAACTGCTGACAGATTTCCTGATTTCGTTTAATTACATTCCCGGAACGGTATTTTATCTTGGTTATGGCTCTCTGTATGATTCTGTTGATTTGATGACTGAACAAGTCATGCGTCCTGATCAGCCATACGATATGCAAAGAGGTGTGTTTTTGAAATTATCCTATTTGTTCAGAAAGTAATTATTGATGCATTAATCCTTAATACATCGAACAGAAAAAGCTACATCTTTTCTTATAGATCCGCGAGTGATTCCAACGTCATCGTTATATAATGATCGGATATATACCTCATTACTATCATATGTTGTTTCTGTTGCTGTCCAGTAATGGACAACACGACTTGGTCCTTCATCATCCCATGATCCATCCCAATATCTCTGACTTCCCGGGATTGCCGAGAATCCTGTCTCATTATTAGCACCTTCATTTGGATTGTCCCACAAACGAGTGTCTTTTAGTCTTCCTCCTGCATTCACTGAAATACCCCTGGATTGGTAGTTTTCAATAGTAATCTGAGCTACTCCCAGGAATAATTCCAGTGTCTGCCAGTCCTGCTCTGTGGGTAGATGCCATCTATAAGGACAAGCCTTCATTGCTCCTTCCCAGGTATATAAATAGCCATAGGTGTCGCAATATGATTCTATACCCTTCCAGCAAGCACCATAACCACTTTGGTAATTTAGGTTGTCAGCCATCCATATTTGTGTTCCAATCTGAATAGTTCTGTAAGTTGTGCTGTTTCTGCTATCAGTAAACTCTCCGAAACTGGCACCTCCGGAACTGGCAGAGGTGAGGGCAAAATAGCTGAAATGTGAAGTAGCTGCATAGAGAATCATATTTTCCTGATCAGCATCTGCCGTAACAAGATCTGTAACTGTACCTGACTGCGGATCGTAGTTGACGATTTTATAATCACTTGGATTAAGGCTGCTCTTATGAGCATAGGAAAGACCAATATATACTTCCTTTTCAAATTGCAAACCCTCAGGCTCAAATCTTACCACTATTGCTGAAGCATCATCCGGTAATGAAATATTTGACGGAGCTTTTGATATTTTGATATTTACAGGATCTTGCAAGGCTCCTTCAGGAATAACTATTACCGAGCTTGCAATATCAGATGACAGATCTCCAATATAAATGATTCCACCAAGAGTTCCAATTACTCCGCTCCCTGTATCAATAGAGGGAGCTTCCGGAGGGTCTTCCAAGCCATAACCTGAACAGTTTGAAAGAGAAAAAGTCAGCATTATTCCCAGGCTGACATACAAAATAGCGTTGAGTTTTGATTTCTTCATATTCAAAGATAATTTAAAAACTGCGAATAATCTGTTATAGTACAGGCTTGGAATATTCATTACCTTTGATCATATCTATCATTTTAGCAAATCTCAAAAAGCATATGGGTAGTGTATGGAGACTAATTCGATCCTGGTATCTGATCTCTGTTTTGTTATCAGCATTTTTTCTGACTCTAAGCTCACATGCTCAAAAAGATATGTCTGTTTCTTGTCTGACAGCCGAGCAAGGACTTCTTAATAACTCCGTTACTGCTTTCTGTGAAGATCAATATGGTTTTCTTTGGATTGGATATGATGGAGGACTTGATCGCTACGATGGTAAAGTATTAGTCCATTTTTCAATTGATCCTTTTAATCCGGGCAGTCTCTCCAATCCTTTGATCCGCAGTCTGCTGGTTGATAGTAAAAACAGATTATGGATTGGAACCCAGGGTGGGCTATTTCGATATAGCTATTCAAATCTGACTTTTATTGAGATCGATATCGAAACAGAAATGCCCCAATCTGGCTGGATTGAAGCAATGGAAGAGACAATCGAGAACGGGGAATCTGTGCTTTGGTTATCGCTTTTTCAAACAGGACTAGTCAAGTATTATCCTGACAATGACAAAACAATTCTCTATCGTCCTGATCCTGTAAATCCATACTCAATCAGCGATTCAACTATTCTTGACATCCATTTTGATGGAGAGCATATTTGGCTCGGAACACTGAATGAAGGTCTTGACAGGTTTAATCCGGAAACAGAAAAAGCAAAGCATTACAAAAAGAATCCGTCTGATCCTAATGCAATCAATGATAACCATGTTGTGCAAATACTAAGCGATACAATTGACAATCATCGTATTTTGTGGATTGGGTCAGGTAAGGGCGGACTTAATAAGTTTGACCTCCAAACCGAACGCTTCGATGATTATGGAGCATCTTCTGGTGATCTGGAAACATTAAAAAACGTAAGGATTCTTTCATTAGAGAAATTTCAAAATAAAATACTAATAGGAACAGCCGGGCGGGGCTTAGTCGTTTTTGATTCTACCACTAAAAGTTTTGATTTCTCTCCTGATGGACTTTCAAAAGAAAAAATCAGCAATAATTATATTAAGTCAATATATTTATCTCAAACCGGAATAATCTGGATAGGGAGCCAGGAAAATGGAGTATGTTATCATGATCCGTTTTCAAGCAGTTTTTCTTCTGTTTATCATGACTCCAAAGATGAAAACAGCCTTTCAGCAAAGTCTGTCAATGGCTTTGCTGAAATGTCTCCAGGAAAAATAATGGTGGCAACAAATACTGGTATTGATCTTTTCATTAGGGATGAAAACCTTGTTGTCAGGCATAATATTATGCCTGAATGGAAAGATATTATTCCCCAAACAATTATTAATTCAATATGTAAATCCCGGTTTGATGAGGACATTATTTGGATTGGAACGTTCAATGAGGGATTAATAAAATATGATTTATCTGCTCATTCTGTAAAACGTTATCTCCATGATCCCAAAGACGAGCATACTGTCAGCAATAACACGATAACGATTATAATTGAAGCTGCGGATGGTTATTTGTGGTGTGCCGGATCAGGAAACGGAGTTAACCGACTAAATCCGGCTACAGGGAAAATCACAAGGTTTTATCATGAAAAGGATAACAATAATTCGCTGAGCGATAACTATGTCCTGAGCATCTTCGAAGACTCTGAGAGTACAATCTGGATATCCACATATAATGGTTTAAGTAAGTACCTGAAGGAAAGAAATGTATTTCACAGAATTTCTTTCGATGAAGGCAAAAACATACCAACCGCAAATCTTGTTGGCTCTGTAACACAAGATCCAAATACTTCAAATATTTTATGGGTTTCAACAGCAGGTGGTTTGATCAAATTAGACAAGCTTACCGAAAAGTTTTCCCGATTCACAATTCAGAATGGTTTGCCAACAAATCTGATTCTTGGTGCCATTCCAGGTCAGGACAATCATTTATGGCTCAGTTCAACAGCAGGAATCAGTAGGTTCAATACAAGAAATGGGTACATAGAGAATTACACGATAGAGGATGGGATTCAGGGAATGGAGCATAATTTTAATGCTTTTTATTATGATATTGATGGGTACATATATTTTGGAGGCACTAATGGTCTTACCTTTTTTCATCCTGAAGATCACTCAGTTACTACTGTCAGAGGGAAGGTTATACTTTCTGATTTCTACCTTTCCAATGAAATTATTGACGTCCTTCCTGAAACTTTTCTTGATTCATCTCTCTTTGTAAAGAAAAAAGTAACTCTATCCTGGTCTGATAATGCTTTTGGGATTGGTTTTGTTTTCCCTGATTTCGGTGGGCCATCCAACATCAATTTTGAGTATATGCTTGAAGGATTTGATGCGGATTGGATGAGCACATCGAAAAACTCCCGTACGGCATCTTTTACAAATATACCTCCCGGAGAATATGAATTCAGGGTAAGAGCACAAAACGCTGATAATCCGGCAAAAAGTGAGTTCACTTCTCTTAGAATACGGATTCTTCGTCCTTTTTGGAAAAAATGGTGGGCTTATTCTCTTTATGCGCTCATATTGGCAGGATCCATTATAAGCTATATTCGGATTAAGACCTATAAAACAGAAAAGGAAAAAGCCAATTTAGAAAAATTGGTTAATGAAAGAACTGAAGAACTGGCTCTTCTGAATAAGAACAAAGACCGATTTTTTTCTATAGTTGCTCACGACATCAAGAGTCCCTTAATTTCACTGCTAAGATTCACTGAAATAGTAATGAAACGATATAATAAGCTTTCTGAAGAGGAGCGGTTAAACTCCATTACAGAGATTAACAAATCACTTAGCAGTAGTTATAAATACCTGACTAATCTATTGGATTGGTCGCGTATACAGATAGGACGGTTTGAGTATAATCCCAGGCAAATAAATCTGAAGAAGATAATTGATCAGCAAATAGATTATCTGCATATTAATGCTTCTGCCAAAGACATCCAACTTACTTCAGAAATAGGAAATGACATATTTGTACATGCGGATTATGAAATGATTTCTATTGTTTTTTCAAATCTTCTGTCTAATGGAATCAAATTTTCTAAGCGTGGAGAGAAAGTCACCATTAGAAGCTACATTGAGCAAGAACAGGTTTTTACTGTGATTGAAGACAATGGAATAGGAATGGATACGGAACAAGTTAAAAACCTTTTCCATATTGATAAAATTTCCAGAACCCGTGGAACAGAAAATGAAGAGGGAACAGGTCTTGGACTAATATTATGTAAAGATCTGGTGGAAAAAAACTATGGGGATCTGTATGTTGAAAGCACATCCGGAGCAGGAAGTCGCTTTGTTGTTTCATTACCTTCTGCAAATTAATCGAAAAGCAATTTATGAACGATATGCCTGAGAAAGACGCAAACATTAGAATAATAATTGCCGATGATCACCCAATATTATTGCAAGGTTTGAAATATCTGATTGAAGAAGAAGAAGGACTAATGGTGATTGGTGAAGCCTCAGATGGCAAAACAGCTCTGGAATTGATAATAAGCAATCAACCGGATATTGCAATATTGGATATCGACATGCCGAAATTAAGCGGTCTTGAAGTGCTGGAAAATCTTAGAGATAAAAATCTTCCAACCAGAGTCATTATTTTCACCATGCATAATGAATCCGCAATTTTCCGTAAAGCTGTAAACCTGCAAGTGAATGGATTTTTATTAAAGGATTCTGTTAATTCCGAGATTCTTCAAGCCATTCGAGCTGTCATTCAGAACGAAAGGTATTACGATCCTGTTCTTTCAGGTGGTCTTCTTGACAGCATAATCTCCAATCCCATGTTGTCAAGGCTTGAAAACCTGACAAAGACGGAAAAAAAGATTTTACAGCTTGTCTCGCAAAACAAAACTACATCTCAAATTGCTCAGAATCTTTTTATCAGCGAAAGAACCGTTGATCGCCATCGATCAAATATTTGCGGTAAACTGGGGATTAGCGGACACAATGCTTTGATCAGATTTGTAATTGCAAACAAAGAGTTTTTAAGCTGACAAACCAGATCATCCTGCTATCCCATCAAAAAAATAGGTACTGATACCCATATAATTGGGTATTCATCGGTATTAAATTACGTGCTGATCTACAGTAACTTGTAGCCGCGGGCGAGTTAGCTAAGACATTTTATCACAGATCACCTCGAAAACCAAAACTTAAAAAACTCAAATATTATGAAACGTAAAGACTTTTTAAGAAACAGCGCAGCAGCAGCAATAGGAATCTCGTTGCTACACGGTTGCAACAAAGAAGACACTCCTGAAATACAAACCGAAACACCTCCATTTCCCTATCTGGAGGTTAATGAAACATCAAATTATGATATTGGGTATAAAATTGGTGAGCATTTCAAAATGCAATTCAATGAGGTTTATGCAAGAAATGAAGCCAATAAAGTCAACAATCCTGATAGTCCTTTTAATGGAATGGACCTTTTATCTATTCTGATGTATTTTGTTGAGGGAGATCCCGATACTTTTTATAATCCCTTTCTAAGCGCAGCAGAAGAACGTTACAATAATTATGTTGAAGAAGTCAGAGGTTTGGCAGAAGGTTCTGGAATACCTTTTAAAAAGATGTTTGTGAACCTATGTGTGTTTGAAATCCTGGGAAAATTAGGCAGTGAAGGACAAGTACTTAATAATGAGATGTGTGCAACTAAGGGCTGCTCGTCTGTCACGTTCTCAAAAGACAGTAAATTATTTCTTGCCCATAATGAAGACCTTAGTACGGCCAATGCGGATCTGATGTATGTTGTAAAAGTAATTCAACCCGGGAAACCTGCTTTTATGGGGCTTAATTATCCCGGAATGATACTGGGAGTTCCCCCAAGTACTAATGAGGCAGGAATGATGTTTACCGGCAATCAGGTAGATATTCCCGTGTCTTCTGATGGTGTTCCCTGGGTCTTCTTGTGCAGAGCTATGCAAGAAGCTCAGACAATTGATGAAGTCAAATCCATTTTGCAATTTCCGGGTATTGGATACAGTGCCCATTTTAATATTGGATCGCTTTCTGAGAACAGGATTATTTCAGCAGAAGTAATGCCTGGCAAACATGAGTTTTATGAAGTTGATAATTTCTATGTGCATACTAACCATTTTGTGCTACCAACAATGAAGGATGATTCAATTATTGGCGAGAATACCACAACCCGGTATAATTTGCTTAAAGAGAAATCAGGTGCATTTACCAGCAAGCCAGATGAGGTTACAGGCGATTTGATTACATCATGGATGTCAAGCCATGATGGTCACCCACATTCAGTATGTGTTCACAGTGCAGAAGGACTAACCCTGGCCCATTCACTATTTGATTTTCAGAAAAAAACCTGGAAATTATATCGCGGAAATCCATGCAATAATGCTTATAAAACCCTGCAATTACCTATTAGCGGATTGTAGGCAAGGGAGCAGTGTCAGTGTTTACTGACCAGAATAGCCCTGAATTGCTTCGTCAAGAATCTTCAGGGCTTCTTCCTTTGTGCCAAATCCTGAGGATTCCAATTCCCCCGGGCCTTTATAATTAACAAACCAGGTTTGGATGATTTCTGCTGCTCCGATAAATTCCTGATTCAGTTCCTCAATGGAATGGATTCCTGAGAATGGTGAGTTATCTAAAACAGCAATTAGTTTATCATCTTGCTCACCACCATCAAGGAGCTTTAAAACGCCAATAAGTTGAGCTTTTACAATAGA
>JAYEFL010000406.1:0-1516 GCA_034658635.1 Bacteroidota bacterium
GGCAATATCAACCTGAGCTCCTTTACGGTCAACCTGAATAGAATTAGCTCCATTGTAAACAATTTCCGGAATAATATCATGGAAGTCCTCCACCTTATTATTATCCAGAGTCAGTATTTTATCTCCGTGCTGCAGTCCCATATCGAGAGCCAGAGTATCACAGATAATTCCGAATTTAACATTGTCCGTTGGCAGATATTTCTCGCCCCAGGCAAAAAGGATCATGGAATAAATCAGGAAGGCAAAAATGATATTGAACATAACTCCACCCAGCATTATCAGCAATCTTTGGCCTGATGGTTTCGCCCTGAATTCATAAGGTTGCGGATCTTTAGCCATTTGCTCTTTATCCATAGATTCATCGATCATCCCGGATATCTTCACATATCCTCCAAGGGGTAGCCATCCCAATCCGTATTCAGTCTCTCCTCTTTTGAATTTAAAAAGGGAAAACCATGGGTTAAAGAACAGGTAAAACTTTTCTACTCTTGTTTTGAATAACTTGGCAAAAGTAAAATGCCCGAATTCATGGATTATCACCAGTATGGACAAGCTCAATAAGAGCTGTGCTGCTTTTATCAATACGATCATATTCTTTAATTAATGTATAAATGATGATGCCCTTTCGCGGGCTTCCTGATCTGACTCAAAATAATCCTGATAATCAGGACTGGTCAAAAACGTCGAATTTACAATTGTTTTTTCGATTATGTGGGTAATATCTGTAAAGCCTATTTTCTCATTGAGAAAAGCAGCAACTGCTACTTCATTAGCGGCATTCATAAGACAAGGCATGTTGCCCCCCTGCTTCATACAGTCTATAGCAATTCTCAGGTTCGGGAAACGCTCAAGATCAGGCTGTTCAAAATCAAGGCTAGGATAATCAGTAAAGCTGAACCTCTTTGAATCAGTTGGAATGCGATAAGGAAAACCCAGAGCATACTGTATCGGCAGTCGCATATCCGGAAGCCCCAACTGTGCTTTCAGGGAGCCATCGGTAAAACCAACCAGACTGTGAATGATTGATTGGGGATGCACAATAATCTCAACCTGCTCAGGTTTTAGTCCGAAAAGCCACTTTGCTTCAATAGCCTCAAGCCCCTTATTCATTAGAGTAGCAGAATCGATGGTAACCTTGTTTCCCATACTCCAATTAGGATGGTTTAAAGCTTCTTTCAGGCTCACCTTTTCAATTTCCTCCATACTCTTTGTCCGGAATGGTCCTCCGGAAGCCGTAAGAATAATTTTCTCAAGCGGATTATGTTCTTCTCCAACCAGACATTGGAATATTGCGGAATGTTCTGAATCGACCGGAATTATTGGAACAGCACTTTTCATTGCGGTTTCCATAACCAGTTCACCAGCCACAACTAGTGTTTCCTTATTAGCCAGGGCTATAGCCTTACCTGCTTTCAGGGCTTCAAGTGTTGGTGATAAACCGGCAAATCCAACCAAGGCAGTCAAAACCATATCCACCGTACCCATCTGAACAATTTGGTCTAATGCCTTCTGTCCT
>JAYEFL010000407.1:0-1516 GCA_034658635.1 Bacteroidota bacterium
TATATCAGCTCCTGCCAGCGATAAAGTATATATAAACGAACTAAGGCAGGATATCAACGGAGAATTAAGGAGATTTTGGCAACCTCCACAGATACTACCGATGAGAAGGTTCTCTATAATAGGAGGCGAAATATACGGGCATTCAAACGCAGTTCCTGAAACATACAAACTTTTTGACGGATTAAACGATAACGACAAATCATTCACGGCCAAGGCTGTTTATGCTTATAGGCATTATAATAAAAAAGAAAATTATAAAAATCTTGATGAATGGTTTACAGAGGGATTTATAGGTTCAAGTACGGAATTAACATTAAAACTAAACTTTGATTATGGAGGATCAACACAAAAATTGGAAGAGACAATTAATGGATACGATGATGATATTTTGTTTGAATCTGCTCTTGGCGGGTCACTTGGCGATGAGTCTTTGGGGGGAGCTCCTTTGGGAGATCAGGAGGAGGAAGGAACAGATTTGCCGAAATTTAGGTCAATAAAATGCTTTCCACCAGAAGATTTCTTTGAGATACAGGCAATTTATGAAACTGATGCAAAAGACGCTCAATGGAAGATTCTGGCACATGGAGGCAATATAAGGATAGCATCTAATCAGCCAACAAGTATTAAAAAATAAAGTCGACTTAAAAACAAATACATAAAAACATGATTTTACAAAAAATAATAGCAGGAATAATGGCAGTGTTCTTGGGAATAACAGGGATTTTTTCTGCCAATCAAAGAGTATCCTATTTAGAGGAAAGGGTTAATGAGCTTGAATTCCAGCTTGAAATGACATCAGAGGAATTGATGGAAAGTGAAAGTGTGATTTTAGGGGCATTTTATCCTTTAGGAGGAAAACGATACAAGCTCGCAGGAAGTGGTGTTGGAGTTACTGATACATCTGTAGAACTTCAGTCCCTTACAATGCCTATCTCAGGCAGAGAACTGGCAATGACAGATTTTGGAGAAGTGGGATATGCTACAATGGACCCCGGTAATCCTTCTAAAAAGGAATTTATATCTTTTACAGGCATAACCCAGAGCGGAAGTTCAGACAAGGCAACTTTGACTGGAGTATCAAGAGGATTGAGTTTCGTCACCCCTTACAGCGCAAGCACTACTTTGAGAAGCTCTCATTCAGGTGGTTCAAGTCTTATCTTTAGTAATTCACCAGCATTTTATTCAGAGTTTGCCATTAAAAGAAATGACCAAGACATAACTGGGACTTGGACTTTTGATTCAGATGCTTTACCTGAAGTTGATGACAGTACATATACTCCGACAGATAATGCCCAGATAATCTGGAAAAAATACGCTGATGATTTAACTAACGCGGGAGCAGCAGATGCCACAACTACAGTCAAAGGAATAGTAGAGATAGCAACTATAACCGATACTATAAAAGGCAGATTAGCAAGCAGTAGTGATACTACAGCTCAGTTAGTAGTTCCGGCAAAATACTTTGCCACTACTACAAATTCAACGACATCAGTCGTATTAACTGATACAGATGGGC
>JAYEFL010000408.1:0-6957 GCA_034658635.1 Bacteroidota bacterium
CAATGCATGCAGATGGCATGAACCTTAGTAACATATTCTGCTGTTGCAAGCAAACCCGGCATAGGTCCAAAAGGTAAACGCTTAAAATCCATATCCAATCCGGCAACAATAACTCGTATCCCCTGATCAGCCAACTGCCTGCAAACATCAACAAGGCCCATATCAAAAAACTGGGCTTCGTCGATCCCAACCACATCGACTTCACTAACCATAAGCAGAATATTTCCTGATGATGGAACCGGAGTAGAACGGATCGAATTAGCATCATGCGAAATCACCTCATCCTCAGAAAACCTGTCGTCAATAAGCGGTTTGAAAATCTCCACCTTCTGGCGAGCAATTCTGGCCCGATTCAGACGTCGGATCAATTCTTCAGTCTTTCCGGAAAACATTGATCCGGCAATTACTTCAATCCATCCTTTGGATTCTTTCTGACCACGATTTTTTTCCAGGAACATTTCCAAGGTATACCAGAATTATGATTTGTATCGTTAATTTTACAAAAATAAAAGAATTCTATTAGTTCTATGGACAAAAATGAATTACTAAAAGCCTTGCACATCCAAATCAAAGATATGGATGCCATGCTCAAAGATTTTGCAAGCACAAATACCATTGCAAGTATTGATGTCGATGTGTTTTTATCAAGTATACGAAACTTGTATGAAAAAGCAAAAATGCTGGAAAACGCTGAGGTTATAATTCCAGAAGCAGCCCCTGTTCCTGCACCAACACCTGCACCAACACCTGCACAAGCACCTGCACCAACACCAGTCCCCACACCCAAACCACCCTCACCTCCCTCACCACCCTCACCAGTCCCCACACCCAAACCCACCTCACCCTCCTCACCACCCTCACCTCCCTCTTCTCGTTTGGGAGAAAGGATTAAACCCAGTGAGGCTGTAAATGAGATTTATGGAAAAGCAAAATCTGCTGGTAAGACCGCTGAAAACTTACAAGCAGTTTCAGATATCTTAATTGCTATTGGTCTTAATGATCGCTTTCTTTTCACCAAGGAATTATTTAATAATGACTCCGTACTTTTTAAATCTACCATAACCGCTCTTAACAATCTTGCAGATCTTGTAACTGCTCAGGCTTATATCAAAGAAAAATTCAAATGGGATGAAGATGATTCCATTGCTAAGCAATTCATGCAGATTGTTAAGCGCAGGTATATATAATGTTTGAATACCGAATAGATGATATTGCACGTTTTGTCTCCGGATCCATTACGGGTCCTGATACCCGGCTAATAAATGTAGTCCTTACCGACTCCAGAAGCTCTACTCTGCCAGTAAATGCCATATTTATTGCCCTTCATGGGCCAAATCATGATGGGCACAATTATATCCGGGATCTTATCCGAAAAGGAATAAAGAATTTTGTTGTAGATCAGGATATAGGAACTATTCCGGCTGAGATATCAGTTATCCGTGTAAGCTCTACCTTAACAGCATTGCAGCTTTTTGCACAAAAACACCGAAATAATTATAAGGGAAAAGTTCTGGGAATTACCGGAAGTAATGGCAAGACCATAATTAAAGAATGGCTGGCACACATATTATCGGTAAAATATTCGCTGAGTAAAAGTCCCAAGTCATATAATTCGCAGGTTGGTGTTGCTCTTTCTATTCTTCAGGCAGATATGAATGCTGACATTCTAATTCTTGAAGCAGGAATTTCCAAGCCTGATGAAATGGAAAAGCTTAGCAGAATGATTCAACCCGACTATGGACTGATTACAAATATCGGTGATGCCCATCAGGAAGGTTTCATCACCTGGGAACAAAAATTAGAAGAAAAACTGCTTCTGTTTGAGAATTCTTCCAACGTATTTTACTCTTCCGGGCATACTGTAATTTCTGACATCCTCAAAGATAGTCAGGCAAACCACTCATATACTCTTGTTTGCTGGGGCAATGATTCTGCATCAGACCTGGTCATTAAAGAAACCAGCATTCTGCAACAAGGCTCTCTTATCAGGGCCGAGTACCTGGGACAAACAATAAAAATGAGTATCCCTTTTCAGGATCGGGCCAGTGTTGAAAACCTTTGTCATATCTGGAATATTGCCCTTGATCTCGGAATATCCAATCATGATATCAATGAAAGGGTCAGTTTACTGGAACCCATTGCTATGCGTATGGAGCAAAAGGGAGGTATCAATGGGTGTACTTTGATAAACGACTTTTACAACTCAGACTTTCACTCAATAGAGAATGCAATTGACCTTCTATTTCAGCAGACTTCACAGGAAAAAAAGACTTTGATTATTTCTGACATTCTGCAAACTGGTGAAAGCTCTGAAAGTATGATAAATAAACTCAGAAGCATAATCGGGGAAAATAGATTCTCAAAACTTATCGGAATCGGGCCGGTTTTACATGAATATGGTATCAGATCAGGTATCCTCACTGAAAGCTACCCGAACACCAAAACATTCATGCTTCAGCTTGAACCCGACGGTTTCAAAGATGAAGCCATCTTGCTAAAAGGCGCACGTCGTTTTACTTTTGAACAGATCAGCTTAAGGCTCGAACAGAAAGTTCACCGTACTGTACTCAGAATCAATATGCCCACCTTACTCAATAATCTAAATTGCTATAGGGATTATTTGGATCGAAAGACAAAAATAATGGGCATGGTTAAGGCATTCAGCTATGGAAGTGGGAGCCATGAAGTTGCCAGATTCCTGTCTCATCATCAGATTGATTATCTCGCAGTTGCTTTTGTGGATGAGGGGATTATACTAAGACAAGCCGGTATTAAAACACCGATCATGGTTATGAACCCCGATTACTCCCAATCTGATTCGATAATTGAATACCAACTCGAACCTGAGGTTTTTAATCTTGTCGGCTTAAGAACTCTCAAAACTGCTCTTAGGAATAATAACAAAACAGGATATCCGGTTCATGTAAAAATCGATACCGGAATGCACCGGCTCGGGTTTCTTACAGACCAACTTGATACTTTAATTAGCGAATTACAATCAGGAGAAACAAAAACATGCAGCATTTTCAGCCATCTGGCTGCTGCTGAAGAACCAGCACATGATGATTTCACTCATCATCAAATCAAGCTATTCGAATCAGTTTTCAAAAAACTTGTTAACGCTTTAGGATACACTCCTATCAAACACATCCTTAATACTCACGGAATAGAACGATTCCCTGAGGCACAGTTTGATATGGTCAGGCTGGGCATTGGACTTTATGGAATGGGAACAGGTCGGATAAATTCATTAGAATCTCCTATTCAATTTGATAGTTACATTTCACAGATTCACGAATTAGAAGAAGGAGAAACCATTGGCTATGGCCGTTCAGGAAGACTGATGGGTAAAAGTAGGATTGGAATTATTCCGCTTGGATATGCTGATGGTTTTGACAGAAGACTAGGTAACGGTAGTTGGAGCATGAAGGTGGGAGGTCAACAGGCTTTGACTGTTGGACAGATATGTATGGACATGTGCATGATTGATCTCACAGAAATCGAGGCTGAAGAAGGTGATGTGGTAAGTATTACCAGTGGTAGTCTGGGAATTTCAGAAATGGCCGAAGTGCTTAAAACTATCCCTTATGAAATCCTGACAGGATTCTCTCAACGAATTAATAGAATTTATGAATTTGAATAAGTAAATCAGCCCAGATCACTGATTCGGTTCAGCTTTGAATTATCCAATACCCTGATTCTCCTGCCATCTATTGATAATACCCCTTCACCAGAAAAATTAGATAGAGTACGAATAGCATTACTCGTAGTCATACTGGATAAATTAGCCAGATCTTCACGCGATAAAAAAACCTTAATTGTAGACCCATCATCCTCAAAACCATAGGTATTTGCCAGAAAAAGGAGGGATTCAGCTAACCTGCCACGAATATGCTTTTGTGTAAGATTCACTGTTCTGTTATCCGATACTCCAAGCTCATTCGCCAGAGTTTTCAAAATTCGCATGGTGATCTCCGGCCTGTTCTGAACAGTTTTCAAGAAATCATCGCGATGAAACTGACAGACTACAGAATCCTCAATTGCCACAGCTGATGCCTTATAATTTTCTTCAGCAAAAAATGCGCGATACCCGATTAATCCAACCGGACGAACCAGCCTGAGAATTTGCTCACGACCAGTAATTCCCTCCTTGTAAATCTTCACCTTCCCAAAAGCCAGAGACAAAATTCCAGTTGGTCTGTCATCCTTCAGGTAAATAACCTCACCACGCTTATAGAACCTTGCTGTATGCCGTCTTGACAACACTTCTTTCTCTTCATGCGGCAAATCCTCAAAAACCGATCCCTGAGACTCTAAGCAGGTCTGACAGGCCTGAATCATTTCAACCATAGAATTATGTTTTACAACACAAATGTATCAGCTCAAACTTGCCTGCAACAAAAAATTTAGTTAAAAAATGTTAAGCAATGGTCACAAAAATGCCCGACAATACTGGGATTCATAAGTTCAATCATTAGTTAGTATAACTGAGTATTTTCTTTTGATAATTGTTCAAATCTGATAACTTTGTATATTCGATTTCATATACTTAATTTAATATATCGTGCAAATGAAAAAATTTACACTTTTAATGATGGCCCTCGCATTCGTAGGAATATGTAATGCTCAGGTGGCTACTCAAGGGGTACCTACCCCGGTGAAAGAAGGACCAACAAGTGATGTTCAGAATATTATTCCTGGCAAAGGTGCAGGTGACGTATTTTGGGAAACAACATTTGATTGGGGAACAGGTGAGGATACCACATCATGGTCACTACCAGATGGATGGATAATTGTTGATAATTCTGACTGGGGTAACCCATGGATGTGGAGGTCACCCTATGACACTATTGATGGTAATTTTACTTTTCAAGGCCCTTCACCAAACTTTATCACACCATTGGATGGCTACATAGCCCTGCCAGCTGATGAATACAACGCCAGAGATGGTGTTACAACTGGCAACGCTATGGATTCTTATTTTCAGACTCCACCAATTGACTGCTCATCTGTATCATCGGTGGTTGTAAAGTTTAGCCAGCTTTTCCGCCTGTGTTGTGGAACTAATACTCTGAAAATGATGGTTACTAATGACGATGGAGTTCACTGGGCAGAGTATGATTGCTTATTCGGACTACCAAATAACCGTGTTTGTGATCTACGTTATCGGAATGTTGAATTTAACATCTCAGATGTTGCTGCCGGTATGGCAAACGTTTCAATTAGATTCTACCAAACTGGTAACTCTCACTATTATTGGATGATTGATGACCTTAATCTGTCTGAAGCTTACACAAATGAAGTAGTTCTCGAAGACTACTGGGCTGAAGTAAACGGAGGCTTTGATGACAGAGTGGGACATCTGAACTACTGGCCACTAAGCCAATTAGGTATGGAAAGTGCCGTTGAAGGAAATATTGGTGATTATCAGTTTATTGGTGCAATGATGAATAACGGAATGGTAGATCAGGAAAATCTTCAACTTCAAATGACAATTCTGAAGAATGGAGAACAAACCTACCAGGATGTATCAGACCCAATGACCCTATGGCCTCTTGACAGAGATACATTAACAGTTAATTCTGTTTTTCTGGCCGATGATTATGGTGATTATCAAATGACTTTTGAAGCTATCTCTGATAACGAAGAAGAGGTTCCTGTTAATAACAGTAAGGTAATTGGCTTTACAGTAACAGACTCCTTATATCACCGTGCTGACTTTTCCGCCGAATCAGCTTCCAACACTGGAGGCTGGGTAGGTGGTTCAAATGCCGGCGATATGGTTGGTGTATTTTATGATGTTTACGAGCCAACTGAGATCAAGGCTATTACAGCATACATCAGTGGCGTTACAGTTGATCAGCTTCCTGAATTCCAATTCGTGCTTCAAAAATACATGCCTGAAGAAGAAGCTCTTGTTGAGTGGATTACATCAGACATATATCCGGCTGACAGCTCACACCGCAGGTCATGGCAAACACTCGACATGGAGCTTGATGGTGAAACCGAATTCCTGGAGCCAGGTGAATACCTTGCTTGTGTTCGCTTCTGGGGAGATGATGGAACTGAAGAAGGTTCAAACGGTATGAGTATCGGATGGGATATGGATAACAGAGAAGTTGGTTACACCTATAACTATCAAGCTGTAGATGATAACTGGTTTAACACAGGGAAAATGAACCTCATTGGTATGGTTCTTAATGAAACAGGTGCCCCAACAGAAGCTCCTGCAACATTTAATGTAGATATGAATGCACACATCACAAATGGTGAATTCCATCCTGGTTCAGACTTCATGGATCTAGCTGGTTCTTTCAATGGTTGGACCGGATCAGAGCACATGACTGATGCTGATGGTGACGGAATCTACACAATTTCGCTTGCTGGCATGCCAATTGGAAAAGTAATTGAGTATAAATACAGAATCAATGGCAATTGGGATACTTCAGAATTCCCTGATGGTGGCCCTAACAGAATGCGCACAGTTCGTTATTGGAATATCTTTGACGACAGCTACAATGGTGGTGAAACAACTGGCATTGAGAGCATAGCCCTGATCGAAAATCTACTTGTTTTTCCAAATCCAACTCAGGGAGACATAACTGTTCAATTAACTACCAGCGATGCATCCAATATTGCAATAAGCCTGATGGATATCCAGGGACACGTTGTTTACCATAAAGAGATCAATGGAGTGATCAACCACTCTGAGACTATTGAAAATAATTTTGCCAAAGGAGTTTACTTCCTTACCGTAAATAATGGCAGAGAAGTAAAAGTTCAAAAAGTTATAATTCAATAAGAAGCATTAGCATAAACCCTCTTTTTATCGAACGCCGGAATTAATTTTCCGGCGTTCTTTTTGTTTGGTGGTACCCGAAGACCACGAAATCGGAACCCCCGAATCCCCAAGTAGGGGCCCCGTGGCGAAACACCCCCCACCCAGAAAAACACGAA
>JAYEFL010000409.1:0-56460 GCA_034658635.1 Bacteroidota bacterium
CTGGGTATGCTGAGGTTTTGGTGGAGATGAAAGAGGAGTTGCAAAAGATGCAGGAGGAGTATGGGGATAGTGAGGATAGTGCGCGGGAATTGATTCAATGATTCGGTGGCTCCTGAGCCTTTTTGTTACCTTTAGTTCGAAAGCCTATAGACAGTCCAAAATTGAAAAAGATTATCCGTAAAATTATCCTGATTACTCTGTTTACTCTGCTTACCTTGTATCCTGCAATCCAGAGTCAGCATATTAACGAAGGCCTGATCTCTCACTGGTCATTTGATAGTGACGTTAATAATGTGATTATTGATGAGACCTCCAATGCCCTGAACGGGACAGCTTTTAACATCACCTACACAAATGGACCAATTGGAAAAGCAGCTGTTTTTAATGGTTTAAGCAGTCGTATTTTCCTCCCTGATATTAATTCGAATCCTCCTGATAAAATTGGCAGTTTATCTGTAGGTTCCATTTCTCTATGGTTCAGGTTTAAAAATTTGGGAGGAGATATTCTGCCACTGTTATATTTTGGTGAATCTGCCACAGGCTCAACTCACAATAGCCTGATAATTGAAATTGGACATGGACAGGATCCAAGGAATAGAAAGTTGTACTTTACAATTGTGAACCAGAGGTTTTGTTATGATTCGAAACAGAGTCTGAATGAAGATTCATGGTACCATTTTGTAGCAGTTGTAAGCTCAACCGGGAATA
The DNA here is from genome assembly GCA_034658635.1 of Bacteroidota bacterium. GTDB lineage: Bacteria > Bacteroidota > Bacteroidia > Bacteroidales > UBA12481 > JABHCC01. The sequence continues at coordinate 709 of JAYEFL010000409.1, forward strand.
CAGGATATATAAACGGTGTGGAGATGACTAACAGAAAATACAATCTTGGCTCCAATTCATCTTACACTGATTTTTTTGCAAACGTTCCAGTTAAAGAAATGCTATCTCTTGGATATGGGAGATTTGGTCAACAAGATCCATTTTTTCCTTATAAAGGCAGCATTGACGATGTGAGAATTTATAATCGTCCCCTGTTATCATCTGAAGTAAAGGAACTATATGATTTGGCCTTCATTACCAATATATTCGATCAATTTAGCGATGAAAGCAATATCAGCCTTGATCAAAACAGTCCTAATCCATTCGAAACAGAAACCCTTATAAGTTGGTACTCAAATGAAGGTGGGATGACTAAAGTTGAAATATTTGACTTCTTTGGCCAAAAAGTAAAAACATTGGTAGACAACTATAATGAACCGGGCCACCATAAGGTTATTTTTAAATCTGGTGATTTACTCTCAGGAATTTATTTTTGTAAGCTACAAGTTGGAAAATACAGGACAACAAAAAGATTGATTTTAATGAAATAAGGATTTCTTTCAGGTTATGATCCTAATTATCCCATAACAAACCCCTCATAATTATCAGGAGTAATCAATTGTGACTTGCTGTTTGGATACGTTTTGGCAAAAGTCTTCGGAAACTTAGCTTTGGCAGCTATATTCCACTTAAATTCAAATGCATGAAGTTTTCCATCTCTTTCCTCTATGTAATCAATTTCTTGCTGGTTGTGAGTGCGCCAGAAATATCGGTTAACAAAAATTTGATTGTAATGCAGATGTTTCATCCTTTCAGTGATCAGGAAGTTCTCCCAAAGAGCCCCGGCATCATTTCTTAATCCAACCGGGTTGAAATGTTTGATGATAGCATTTCGTAAACCATTGTCATAAAAATAAATTTTCCGACTCTTTTTTAATTCTGTCCTTAAATTCCGGCTAAATGATCTTAAGCGAAAAACTATAAATGCCCTTTCCAGCAGTATAATGTAACGCTCAACAGTTTCTTTGTCAAGCCCTGTTATTCTGGACAATTCAAGATATGAAACCTCATTCCCAAGTTGAAAAGCCAGAGCCTGAACAAGTGCCTCTAAGCGATCAGGTTTTTGAATCTTCTCCCATGTTAGAATATCTTTGTATAAATATTGCGATTCTGATCGAATTATTCAGGAATTTCGTCCCCCGAATCCCAATCCCCGAGTCCCGATCTTTTACTACCTTTATTTCGAAAACCTAAAGCCAATCCGAAATTGAAAGATTTTGTCCAAAAAATTATCCTGAATAGCTGGTTCATTGCTATCGTTCTGGGATCATTGGTGTATTATTTAATCCCTTTTCATCCCTATCCTTATGAGGCCAATATTGCTTATGGAGATCATTTTAATGAAAATTCGATAGTTCAATTCTATGATCTGAATAGCGATGGTTTGGATGAAAGAATCGTTTCTTATTATTCAGAAGACAAACAACAATATTCTCATGTAGTTCTTAACTCAGATGGTACTACCAAAGACCAATTGAATAATTATGGAGTAGATAACTCCACGACTATGAAGTGTTTTATTGGTGATTATAACCACGATGGTTATGCCGAGTTATTTTCAGCCTACATGAGAGGGCGACAGGTTTTTGTTAGGGTTTTTAGTCCTTATAATGAAGATTGTGATGCTCATGAAAGGGAGATCATGATTTATGATATCCCTTTGTCTGAAAGTGGGAAAGTTGATTTGGAAATTCCGGATATTGCTTTGATTGATCTTTATGGCGGGAAAAATCTTGAATTGGTGATGATTTTGTATGGGAGATACGATGAAATAGACCCACGAAGAATCTTTGCTGTTGAAATTGATGATCAGGAAATAAGAAGTTCACCTTCGTACGGAAATATAATAGCCTCTCTGATAGTCTTTGATCATAATCAGGATGGGATTCCTGAACTTACCGGAACAGGTGGATCATCCAATAATATTAAGAAAGACCAAAATTGGGAATTCCCGGATAGTGTTACGTGGCTAATGGTTTTTGATAAGCAACTTGAATTGGTTAATAGTGCACCCAGTTTTCCAGGACCCTTTACTGGAGTTTATTTAACGCCGGTTAGAAGAGGGGATAAAACAGAGTTGGCTGGTTTTATGAAACATGATGGTAGCGGGAATTACCCCAATTATATGTTTGAGACAAGAAATCTTGAGGAAATTATAATTAGAGATACCGTTGATAAAAGAGCTCCTGATATAGATTTATGGATGGGTACTGTTTCTAATCAAGATAGTGCGGAAATTCTGGTAGCTTCTTATAGCGGAACCCTTTTGTTTTATGACCAGGAATTAAATTTTGGTCATAAAGTAAGACTGGATAGACTAATTAATCTTCAGAAGATTATTGATCTGAATCAGGATGGAAAGGATGAGATTATTCTTATGGATGTTGTTACAAAAGAGACCATTTTCCTAAATCATAAAGGTAAACTGTTGACCCGGATTCTATTTGACCATGCAGGAGAATCTCTATCAATAATTGGGGAGACTTATGGATTAAAAGGTCAAACTGCATTTTGTCAGAATGGCCAGTATCTAAGCTATTTTACCCTGCAAAAAAATCACTTGTTTTATTTGCAGTGGTTGATTTTAGTTGGTTTAATTGGGTTCTTCTTAGGCTTGGCCTTTGTTTTCAAATGGATCCAAAGAAAGCAGATTAGGGATAAAGAACTCGTGCGACAACAACTTAACACCCTACAGCTACAATCATTGAAAAATCAGCTCGATCCCCATTTCACCTTTAACGCTTTAAATGTTTTGACTTACTTGTCAGGTCAGAATGATAACAAAGGTGTTGAATCATTCTCCCACCATTTTTCAAGGCTACTGAGAAGTCAGCTCGAAATGAGCGACCAGCCAAGTGTCAAACTGCACAGCGAACTGCAATTTGTTCGCCACTATATTGAACTTCAAAAACTCAGGTTTGATATTCCGGTCAAATATGATGAGGATATAAGTATTGATGTAGATATGGATCTTAAGATTCCTAAAATGATGATCCACACACACGTGGAGAATGCAATTAAGCACGGACTAATACCAGCAGGAGGAGGCGAAATAAGAATCCATATCAGCAAAGAAATGCAAGCAACCCTGATCCAAATTCAAGACAATGGAGCAGGCCGAAAACCCAAGCAAAAAACAGACCCTTCGCCCCTTCGACCATTAGACTCTTCGACCGGAAAAGGCTTGGCAATCCTAAACCAACTGTATGATCTGTACTACCAGCTATACAAAGTGAAAATCAAACAAGAATTTGTGGATTTGAAAGATAAAAAAGGAAACCCAAAAGGAACAATAGTAAAAATCAATCTATAATCCGTCACGTCCAGCGTCACATCCAGCGTCACGACTAGCGTCACGTCCAGCGTCACGTCTCTCCCTTCCCCTAAAGTTTCTTCTTAATCTCTCTCTGTGTATAAGCCTCAATAAAGTCTCCTGCTTTAATATTGTTGAAGTTCTCAATATTCAGTCCGCATTCCAAACCTGAAACAACCTCTTTTACATCATCTTTAAAGCGTTTCAGAGAACCCAGATTTCCATCATAAACCACGATTCCTTCTCTGATAATCCTCACTTTAGATGTTTTGTAAATCTTTCCATCTCTGACAAGGCAACCAGCAACAGTACCCACCTTCGTGACTTTAAATGTTTCAAGAATTTCCAGAGTTCCGTTTATATCTTCTTTGATCTCAGGACTTAACATTCCTTCCATGGCATCTCTCAACTCATTGATGGCATCATAGATAATGGAATATAATCTTATATCAACTCCTTCCTGCTCAGCCAGCTTTCTGGCAACCAGGGATGGACGTACCTGGAATCCAATAATAATGGCATCTGAGGCAGCAGCAAGCAGTACATCACTTTCTGAAATTTGTCCTACAGCTTTATGCTTCACATTAAGCTGAATTTCTTCTGTGGAGAGCTTGATTAGTGAGTCAGATAGGGCTTCAATAGAACCATCAACGTCACCTTTTACAATTATGTTCAGTTCCTGGAAGTTTCCAATAGCAATTCTTCGTCCGATTTCATCCAGAGTGATATGCTTCTGAGTTCTGATTTCCTGCTCCCTTTGCAGTTGTTCTCTCTTTGATGAGATTTCGCGGGCCTCTTTTTCAGAGACCATGATATTAAATTTGTCTCCTGCCTGAGGAGCACCATTTAATCCAAGCACAAGAGCCGGTTCTGAAGGACCAATTTTTTTTATTGACTTTCCTCTTTCGTTGAACATGGCTTTCACCCTTCCAAAGTGGGAGCCTGCCAGCATTATATCTCCTATCTTCAATTCACCTGTTTGAACCAGCAGGGTAGTGATATATCCACGACCTTTGTCTAGGGATGACTCAATAACTGAGCCTGTTGCAGATTTATTTGGATTGGCTTTCAGATCAAGTAATTCTGCTTCAAGTAGCACTTTCTCGAGAAGTTCGTTGACGCCAGTTCCATTTTTAGCTGAAATGTCATGTGATTGGTATTTCCCACCCCAAGCTTCAACCATGTAATTCATGTTGGCCAGCTCTTCCTTGATTTTTTCAGGATTAGCACCGTCTTTATCAATCTTATTAATGGCAAATACAATAGGAACACCGGCAGCAGCAGCATGATTAATTGCTTCCACCGTTTGTGGCATCACTGAATCATCTGCTGAAACAACAATAACAACAATATCAGTTATCTGGGCTCCCCTGGCACGCATAGCAGTAAAAGCTTCGTGTCCGGGAGTGTCAAGGAAAGTAATTGGATTTCCATTTTCAAGCTCAACCTTGTATGCTCCAATGTGCTGGGTGATTCCACCGGCTTCACCAGCAATTACATTTGCATTTCTGACGAAGTCGAGAAAAGATGTCTTACCATGGTCAACATGGCCCATAACGGTGACGATTGGAGGACGAGGAAGAAGATCTTCTTCTTTATCTTCAGTCTCCTCAATGGCTTCAAGAACATCAATACTGATAAATTCAACTTCTGATCCAAATTCTTCTGCCACCAGACTAATGGTTTCTGCGTCTAATCGTTGGTTGATCGAAACGAATAAACCAAGATTCATGCAGGTGGCAATAATATTATTGACCGGAACATCCAGGAGGATAGCCAGTTCATTGGCGGTAACAAATTCAGTCACCTGAATTATCCTTTGTTCCATCTCTTTTTGTACAGCATCATCAGTAGCAATCTGACGGACTGCATCACGCTTGGAACGACGGTGTTTTGCCCCTTTTGATTTACCCTTAGAAGTTAGTCTGGCCAGGGTATCCTTAATCTGTTTTTGAACGTCTTCTTCGGATACTTCAGGTTTAGCATAGCGTTTTTTTGTAAATGGTTTGGCTTTTTGCTTAGTAGTATCCACAGGTTTTTTACCTGCACCAGGAGCCTGAACATTTACCCGGTCTTTTCTAATCCGCTTTCTTTTCTTCTTACGACCTGGATGATCTGAAGAGCTGGCAGCCGGAGTTTTTTTCTTTGGTTTTTCAACCGGTAGCTCAATCTTTCCAATAACTGTTGGTCCGGAAAGTTTATGCACTTTGGTTTTAATATCTACTTCACGGTCTTTAGAAGGTGTAGGTGGAGCAGAATCAGCTTTAGCATCAGTGGGTTTCTCTTTTGCTGCTGGCTCTGGTTTTTCCTGAGAAACAATAACTTCTTTTTCTTTTGCAATTTCAGCAGGCTTCTCTTGTTTAACCTTTTTTTCCTTAACCCGGGGCTGTTTCTTCTTTTTATCCGGTCGGGTTTTTTGATTCAGCTTATCGATATCAATTTTCCCAACGACCTTGACAGCCATGCCCTCTGTTTTTTCAGGCTCAGTGGCAGGAGGTGCTGACTTTTTAACTTCCTTCTCTGTTTTCTTGGGCTTTTGTACTTCTTTAACTTCCTTAGAGGGTTCTGAAACCTTCTTTTTGACTTCAGGAGTTTCTGAAACTACTGTTCCCTTTTCCTTCTCAGCAGGTTTCTCCAGTTCGAGACTTGCTTTGTCCTTTTTTACTTCTTTGGGTTTCTCAACCTTCTTTTGTTCCAGATTGATTTTTCCAACAACCTTTGGTTTGGAAGGTTTATGGGTAATCACTTCTTCCTTTTTCTCAGGTTCTTTCTGAGCTTTCTCAACCGGGATAGGGGTATTTGCCTGAGCGCTGGTATCAGCGATTAAGAGAACCTCTTCTATTTCAGGTTCCTTTACAGGTGCTTCTGCCTTTTCTTCCTCTTCGGTCAGACTTGCTTTTACTTCCTGCCTGTGTTCCTGAGTAAACTTCTCTGCCTCTCGCTTGGCTGTCAGGTCTTGCTGAAATGCCTCCATAACTAATACCAAAGCATCCTCAGGGATCTTTGAATTTGGACTATTTTCAATCTCGAATCCTTTTTTTGCAAGAAATTCGACAATCGTATGGATACCAACATTGCATTCCCGCGCAACTCTACTCAATCGTTTCACCGTAGCCATATAGTAATCTACCTTTGTTGTCTTTCGTAAACAGGATATGTATTCCCGTTAATTTTATTCAAACTCTGTACGAAGTATTTTAATTACTTCTTTCACAGTAACCTCCTCAAGGTCAGTTCTCTTAACAAGTTCCTCAACTGAAAGGTCAAGTACACTTTTAGCAGTGTCACAGCCAATTGCTTTGAGCTCATCCAGCATCCAGCTTTCAATCTCATCAGCAAATTCTTCTAGATCAATATCTTCTTCATCCACATCGATGTCCCGGTAAACATCTATTTCATAACCGGCTAACATGCTTGCCAATTTGATGTTAAGACCCCCTTTGCCAATGGCCAGAGAAACTTCCTCAGGCTTCAGGAAAACATCTGCTCTGAGGTCTTCCTCATTTAGCTTTATGGATGAAATCTTTGCAGGGCTTAAAGCTCTTTGAATGTATAGCTGAACATTTGATGTAAAGTTAATGACATCAATATTTTCGTTCTTCAATTCACGAACAATTCCATGAATCCTTGATCCTTTCATCCCAACACAAGCACCAACAGGATCAATTCTTTCATCGTAGGATTCAACCGCAACCTTAGCACGTTCACCAGGAATTCTTACGATCTTCTTAATCGTAATCAGACCGTCAAAAATTTCAGGTACCTCAAGTTCAAATAAGCGTTGAAGGAAAATTGGGGTAGTCCTCGATAAAATAATCAGAGGATTATTATTCTTCAATTCAACTGAGATAACAATAGCACGCACATTATCTCCTTTTCTGAAATAATCAGAAGGAATTTGTTCCTGCTTGGGGAGAATTAATTCATTGCCTTCATCATCGAGTAGCAATATCTCGCGATTCCAAACCTGATAGACTTCGCCAGTTATAATATCTCCAATGTTATCTTTGTATTTGTTGAAAATGTGATCCTTTTCCAATTCCAGAATCCTTGATGTGAGGTTTTGTCTCACCGCAAGTATCATTCGTCTGCCAAAATCTAAAAGCTTAACCTCATCAGTCACCTCTTCACCTACTTCATAATCAGTGTCAATCTTTTTAGCTTCTGTTAAGGATATCTGAAGATTATTATCTTCAAGGTCTTTATCTTCAACCACCTCTCGGTTTCTCCAAATCTCAAAGTCTCCCTTATCGACATTAATAATGACATCATAATTCTCATCCGAGCCATATTTTTTCACTAAAAGGCTACGGAAAACATCTTCAAGCACACTCATCATTGTGGCTCTGTCAATGCTTTTTAGTTCTCTGAATTCCGAAAAAGTATCAATCAGGTTTACATTTTCCATTGCTTCGCAGTTTTACCTTAAAACTCCAGGTTGACTTTAGCAGTCTTAATATCTTTATATTCTAGTCTGACAGACTTAATTTCAATCACTTTCTTTTTTCTGCCGGGAGATTTTACCCGAATCTCAGCTTCTATATCTATTCCAGTTTCATCAGAAGACTTTAGTATTCCTTTGTATTTTTCACCATCAAGGTCAACAACATTAATGCAATTTCCATGGTTAATCGAATACTGCTGAGGAACTTTAAATGCTTTATCTAAGCCAGGAGAAGAGACCCGAAGCTCAAAATCTTCATTCTCACGATCCAGGTTGGATTCGATTAAGCGACTGAACTCAGCACAAGTGTTAATTGAAATTCCTCCGGGCTGATCAAGAAAAACCTGAATCAAACCTCCAGACTTAACACTAATGCTTACCACAAAAACTTCAGATGCTGAAATCCTGTCATGAATAATATTTTCGACTTCTTCTTTGTTAATCACAATTTCAAGATTAATAAAATAGGGGACAGCCGTCCCCTAAATAATCAATTCTCCTACTTTCGCCGGCAAAGATACGGTATTATTGCTAAACATCAAAATTGTCCCATTTCAATCTCTTGAGTATGGGATGAATAATTAACTATCCGGACAAGTGCTTATAATTGTTTATTTTTGTTCTTCCATCATAAAAGGGATTCTTTCAGATGACTAAGGGTTATTTTCAAAATAAGAGTAAGATCATTAATGATCCGGTTTACGGTTTCATTTCAATTCCTGATGTTTTGGTGTTTGATGTTGTGGAACATCCATATTTTCAGCGACTTCGCCGAATAAGACAATTAGGACTCACATTTTATGTTTATCCGGCTGCTGTTCATACTCGCTTTCAGCATGCTCTTGGATCAGTTCACCTGATGACTACAGCCCTTGAGATCATTCAGAGGAAGGGTTATTCTTTGGATCAGGATGATTGGCAGGGAGCCATACTTGCAATACTTCTACATGATGTTGGCCACGGGCCTTTTTCGCATGCACTTGAAGATGTATTTGTTGATGATATTAACCACGAAAAGTTATCTCTGCTCTTTATGGAGGAGTTGAATATTGAATTCAACGGTGCCCTTGAAACTGCAATATCGATCTTCAATGGGACACATCCCAGGAAGTTTCTGCACCAACTGGTTTCTTCTCAACTGGATATGGATAGGTTGGATTATCTCAGGCGTGATAGTTTTTTTACAGGAGTTACTGAAGGCTCTATTGGTTCAGAGCGAATTATTAAAATGTTAAGGGTTGTTGATGATGAATTGGTAGTCGACCGCAAAGGAATATATTCTATTGAAAAGTTTCTAATTGCCAGACGACTGATGTATTGGCAAGTTTATTTGCATAAAACAGTTACTGCTGCTGAGCAGATGTTGATCAAAACTCTGGAAAGAGCCAGGCAGCTTGGAGAAGCAGGAGAACAAATTTTTGCACCACCCGTATTGTCAGAATTTTTGTTTCAAGGGAAAATGAATCCCCAAAAGATGAATAGTTCAAAAGAATTCCTGGATGCTTTTGCAAAACTTGATGATAATGACATTTTTTCGGCACTCAAAAGTTGGGCTGATAATAGCGATCCGGTATTGGCTGGTTTGGCAGATGGAATGTTAAACCGACAATTGCCAGCAATAAGGATTCAGAATGAGCCATTTGATCCGGAGCAGGTGAGAAGTTTACAAAAGGTAGTAAGTCGGAAAGAGGGAATTTCTTTGGAGGACTCAAATTATCTGGTATTTACAAGTATAATCTCCAGTTCGGTATATAGTGCAGATAATGAGCGAGTTATGCTGTGGGAGAACCCGGGTAAATTAGTGGAACTTTCAAAAGCTTCAGATATGATTAACTATTCGATGCTGTCTAAAGCAAAAAATAAATATTTCATTTGTTTCCCAAAATGGGCAACTGGTGAGTTTGAACAATAATTAACTAAAATCTGGCGTTGATATATATTGCCCCTGTTAGTATGAAATTTACAGCTCAAAGAATTGCCGAGTTTCTGGGTGGAACCATTGAAGGAGATCCCCGGATCCAGATATCTGATATCTCAAGAATTGAAGAAGGAAAAACTGGAACTTTGTCATTTCTGGCGAACCCAAAATATCTGCCTTTCTTATATAAAACCGAAGCCTCTGTGGTATTGGTTGAAACTAAGCTGGATGTGACTAAGCCAGTATCAGCCACCTTGATTCGGGTGAGCGATCCATATGCATCTTTAGCTAAGTTGCTGACATTGGTTGAACAAAGTCCGGATCGCACTGGATTAGAAGAGCCATGCTTCGTCTCTCCGGATGCTGAAATTGGGAAGGATGTATATGTCGGTGCCTTTGCTTATGTTAGTAAAAAAGCCGTGATTGGGAATAATGTCATGATTTTCCCAAATGTGTACATTAGTGAAAATGTAGTGATTGGAGATGATACAATCATTTATGCAGGAGCTAAGATTCATCATAATTGTAAGATTGGGTCAAAATGCATTATTCATTCGGGTGTAGTCATAGGCGGAGATGGATTTGGATTTGTACCACATGTAGGAAATAATTATGCTAAGGTGCCACAAGTTGGTAATGTGATTATTGAGGATAGGGTCGAAATTGGCTCAATTACATGTATTGACCGGGCTACAATCGGGTCAACCATAATCAGGAAAGGTGCCAAACTGGATAATCTTATTCAGATCGCTCATAATGTTGAAATTGGTGAGAATACGATAATCGCCGCTCAAACCGGAATATCCGGATCTACTAAAATTGGAAAAAACTGTATGATTGGGGGGCAAGTTGGTATTATTGGACATATTACTATTGCTGACGGGACAAAAATAGCAGCTCAGTCAGGTGTGGGCCAGTCTCTAAAAGTTCCAGGAGCAGCTTTCCAGGGATCACCTTGCTTTGAGGTGATGCCATATCAGAGATCTTATGTTCTTTTCAGAAAACTGCCAAATCTGAACGACCGGATAAATGTGCTGGAAAATCAGATAAAAGAGCTGCAAAAACAGAGTAAATAGCATATCGTTTTTTACTTATGCCTAAAATCCTATTTTTGCATAAATATTAAACCCGACTGAATGATTTCTTTTCAAAGAACGATTGGTAAAACAGTAACTCTTTCAGGAACCGGCCTTCATACAGGAATCAATACAGATGTTGCTTTCATTCCGGCACCTGATGGTCATGGAATTGTTTTTAAGCGAATAGATCTTGAAGATCAACCTACTGTTAAGGCTCTTGTTGACAATGTTATTGATACTTCCAGAAGTACCAGTATCGGAAAAAACAAGGTGCGAGTTGGAACTGTAGAACATGTGCTGAGTGCTTTAGTCGGCCTGGAAATCAGTAATGTGCTTATTGAAATTTCTGGTCCTGAGATGCCTATTCTGGATGGTTCTGCAGAGCCATTTGTAGATATCCTGAGATCTGCAGGTTTGGTTGACCAAAAGGGTGAAAAAGATATTTTTGAGATAAAACAACCAATCATTTATACAGATGAGGAGCATGGTGTTGAAATAATGGCCCTCCCGGCTGATGATTTCAGTTTGAGCGTAATGATTGATTATAAGTCAGTTGTCCTTGGTAATCAATATGCATCAATGACCGGAGTGGAGGATTTTGAAAAGGAAATCGCTCCTTCAAGAACATTTGTTTTCTTCAGAGAGCTGGAAGTTCTTTGGAAAAGTAATCTTATAAAAGGTGGCTCACTCGATAATGCAATAATTATTCTCGATCGTGAAGTATCACAAGAAGAACTTGATCGAATTGCTGATCTGCTCAATAAGCCTAGAATACAGGTCAGACCTCAGGGGATTTTAAGCAATACCAAGCTGATATTCTCTAATGAGCCAGCTCGTCATAAGCTTCTTGATTTAGTTGGAGATCTGGCACTCATCGGTACACCAATTAAAGGAAAGATCTTTGCTACTCGTCCTGGTCATCGGGCCAATGTTGAATTTGCTAAATTAGTTAAGCAGGAGATTATCAACGAAAGAAAACTGAATATTGCGCCTCACATTGATCCTGATATGGAGCCGCTTCTTGATATCAATTCCATTATGGGGATCCTGCCTCATCGTTCTCCATTTCTTTTAGTTGACAGGGTACATGAGATGAGTGATACGGTGATTATTGGGTCAAAGAATGTAACAATGAATGAGCCTTTTTTTATCGGGCATTTTCCAGGAGAACCTGTTATGCCAGGAGTGCTGATTGTTGAAGCTATGGCTCAATGTGGCGGAATATTAGTGCTGAATCAGGTGGAAGACCCGAAGAACTACAGTACATATTTTCTGAAAATTGATAAAATTAAATTCAAACGCAAGGTAGTTCCGGGGGATACTCTCGTGTTCAAACTTCAGCTTATGGAGCCCATACGAAGAGGTATCGCCATGATGAGTTGTCAGGCATTTGTGGGAAACCAGATTGCGTCAGAGGGAGAATTAATGGCCCGGATAGTAAAAAACAAATAACAGGCAGAGCAAAGTATGATACATAAACTGACACATATCCATCCTGATGCGAGAATTGCTGAGAATGTTACGATTGAACCTTTCTCAAGTATTGCAGGTAATGTGGAAATTGGAGAAGGTACCTGGATTGGCCCGAATGCCACAATTATGGATGGTGCAAGAATCGGAAAGAACTGCCGTATTTTTCCAGGAGCGGTAATTTCTGCCGTTCCTCAGGATTTGAAATATAAAGGTGAAGAAACTCTTGCTATTCTAGGCGACGGAACTGTGATCAGAGAGTGCGCAACTATTAATAAGGGTACTGCTGCTAAGGGAGAGACAGTGGTTGGTAACAATTGCCTGATGATGGCATATTCTCATGTTGCCCACGATTGTAAACTTGGTAATAATGTTATTCTGGTCAATAGTGTTGGTCTGGCAGGAGAGGTTGAAGTAGATGATTTTGCGTACCTGGGCGGTATGGTTGGCGTTCATCAGTTTGCCAGAATTGGTGTTCATGCTTTTATTCAAGGTGGCTCGATGGTGGGAATGGATATCCCCCCCTTTGTGACAGCCGGACGTAATCCCACAAAATTTGCCGGAATTAATACGGTTGGGCTCAGAAGGAGGGGATTCAGCTCAGCTGTTATCCGACTGATCCAGGAGTCATACAGACTGATATATAGCAGTGGATTGAACAATTCTTTGGCTGTGGAGCGAATTGAAAAAGATCTGGAGATGATCCCGGAATTGAAACTGATAACGGATTTCATCAAATCCTCTAAGCGAGGAATTATCGGAAGCTAGAACGCCTACATAGCATTTTCTGCTTTCCATCCCTGAGCCAGTAAAGGAACGGATGTGTCATCGTCAAGAATCATGTTGGTACCTTCCGTAACATTAACCATATGACCGATAACCGAAATCTGATCCATATTCTGGATACTGTCAAAATATTCCAGATTCAGAGTGAATAATAACTCATAGTCTTCTCCTCCATTCAGTGCAGCTACCAATGGACTTAAACCCATCTCAATGGCAAGGTTTTCTGTTTCTCTGTTAATGGGAATTTTACTTGCAAATATTTTGCAGCCCAGTCCTGATGAGTCGCAGAGATGAAGCAAGTCAGATGATAAACCATCAGAGATATCAATCATGGAGCTTGGCTTGATCTCTTTTTGTCTCAGGTCACTTATAATATCCTGTCTTGCTTCTGGTTTCAACTGTTTTTCCAGAATGTATTGATATTCATTCAGCTTAGGCTGTTGACTGGTATCCTTATTAAATAATTCCATTTCGCGCTGAAGAACCAGCAGCCCCATGTAAGCTCCTCCCAAATCTCCACTTACGCAAATAAGATCATTTGCCTTGGCTCCTGCTCTGAAAATTGCAGATCCGGGAGCACACATTCCGATGGCTGTGATGCTGATAACCAAGCCATTCATGCTGGCACAGGTGTCGCCACCAACCAAATCCACATCATATTGCTTGCAAGCCAGTTTGATCCCTTTGTATAATTCTTCTATAGACGAAATGGAGAATTTTGCGGAAATACCAATACTGACAGTTATCTGCTGTGGAATAGCATTCATGGCAAACAGATCTGAAAGATTGACTGTAACTGCTTTGTATCCCAAATGCTTAAGCGGGAAATAGGTCAGGTCGAAGTGAACTCCCTCCAATAACATGTCAGTAGTAACAACAGTTTCATTGTTCCCATGATCAAGAACAGCTGCATCATCACCTATGCCCTTTCGTGTACTGGTTTGACAGGAAACAATATCTGCTGTCAATTTCTTAATTAATCCGAATTCACCAAGGTCTTGTACATTCTCTGCTGATTCTTTTTTGCTCATAATCATGAATTATTTAAAGCCCAAAATTACAAATTCTATTAGGATTTATCTTTTTGCTTTTTGTACTTTTGTTTTCTATTTAGAAAAGTTCTAAATAGCTTTGTGCCCCAAACCAGAAGACAGAGGTGTATGAATAATGATCAGGATAAAATACTTAGCGAAGTAACGCAAAGTGAATACAAATATGGTTTTGTCACTAATATAGAGAATGACATTATTCCGAAAGGACTAAGTGAGGAGGTGGTAAGGCTAATTTCTGAGAAAAAGGAGGAGCCGGAGTGGATGCTGGATTTTCGATTAAAAGCTTATCGTCATTGGCTGACACTTAAGATGCCCAAATGGGCTCAACTGGATATTCCTGAGATTGACTATCAGGATATTATATATTATGCTGCACCAAAGCAAAAGGTTCAGCTTGATAGCATTGATGATGTTGATCCTGAATTAATAGACACATTTAACAAGCTGGGGATTCCCCTTGAGGAACAAAAACTTCTTGCCGGAGTGGCAGTTGATGTAGTGATGGACAGTACTTCAGTGAAGACAACTTTTAAGGAAACTCTTGCCGATATGGGGATCGTTTTTTGTTCTTTTAATGAGGCAGTTAAAGAGCACCCCGATCTGGTAAAACAATACATGGGATCTGTAGTTCCATATCGGGATAATTTCTTTGCAGCCCTAAATTCTGCTGTTTTCAGCGATGGGTCATTCTGCTATATTCCTAAGGGAGTGCGTTGTCCTATGGAATTGTCAACCTATTTCAGGATTAATGCTGCTAACACAGGACAGTTTGAAAGAACCCTGATAATTGCTGATGATGATTCATACGTAAGCTATCTTGAGGGATGCACGGCCCCTCAAAGAGATGAAAATCAGCTTCATGCTGCTATTGTTGAGATTGTAGTCAAGAAAAATTCAGAAGTTAAATATTCAACAGTACAGAATTGGTACCCTGGAGACAAAAATGGAAAGGGTGGTGTTTTTAACTTTGTAACCAAACGTGGTTTGTGTTTGGGAGACAATAGCAAGATTTCATGGACCCAGGTTGAAACCGGATCTGCAGTTACATGGAAGTATCCAAGTTGCATATTGAGGGGAAATAACTCAGTAGGAGAGTTTTACAGTGTAGCAGTGACGAATAATCGTCAGCAGGCTGATACAGGTACAAAAATGATCCATATCGGAAAAAATACCAAGTCTTTAATTATTTCCAAAGGGATATCAGCTGGGAAGAGCCAGAATAGCTATCGGGGCCTGGTGAGAGTTTCTAAAAATGCCGATGGGGCACGTAATTTTTCTCAATGCGATTCTTTATTATTGGGCGATAAGTGTGGTGCTCATACTTTTCCTTATCTTGAGGTTGACAATAATTCTGCAGTGGTAGAGCATGAAGCAACAACTTCGAAGATTGGTGAAGACCAAATCTTTTATTGTAACCAAAGAGGGATTAAAACTGAGGATGCTATTGGTCTTATAGTTAATGGATATGCAAAGGAAGTACTGAATAAACTACCAATGGAGTTCGCTGTTGAAGCTCAAAAATTGTTGCAAATTAGCCTGGAAGGAAGTGTTGGATAACCTGATAACTAAGAAATGTTAAGAATACGAAATTTACACGCAAATATTGATGGGAAGCCCATTCTAAGAGGTATTAACCTGGACGTAAGGGCTGGTGAGGTTCACGCAATTATGGGCCCGAATGGATCTGGGAAGAGCACACTTGCAGCAGTTTTGGCTGGCCACGATCTGTTTGATGTGACTGATGGTACAGTTATTTATGAAGGGAAGAATTTATTGGAAATGGCACCTGAAATCAGATCTCAGGAAGGGATTTTTCTGGGATTTCAATATCCTGTTGAAATTCCTGGCGTATCAATGGTGAATTTTATGCGTACCGCTCTGAATGAACATAGAAAATACCAGGGATTGGATCCTCTCAAAGCTTCTGATTTCTTAAAATTGATGCGTGAGAAAAAGGCATTGGTTGAGATTGACTCTGCCTTGACAAATCGCTCAGTAAACGAGGGATTCTCAGGAGGAGAGAAGAAAAGAAATGAAATCTTCCAGATGGCTTTGCTTGAGCCCAAGTTGGCCATACTTGATGAAACAGATTCAGGATTAGACATAGACGCGCTCAAAACTGTTGCAAACGGAGTGAATAAACTGAAGAGTCCTGATAATGCCACATTGGTAATTACTCACTATCAGAGATTACTGGACTTTATTATCCCTGATTATGTTCATGTATTATACGATGGACGAATTGTCAAGTCTGGCACTAAAGAACTTGCTATGGAACTGGAGGAGAAGGGATATGTTTGGATCAAAGAGCAATTTTAAGGATCATTGGGATGGATGTAGCAGATGTTAAGAATGGATTAAGTACTGACCTGACTGACTGGTATTTTGCCAGTCGCGATCGCCTTATGGCAGCCTCCAGTTCAGTGTTTAACAAATATCGCCCGGAGGCAATGGAGGCGTTCAGAGAATTGGGAGTTCCAGATAAGAGCCACGAGGCATACAGATATACAGATCTTCAACAATCATTTTTACTTCCTTTCAATAAATATATTGAGCCTAAGAAAATTATTTTTTCGGTGGAAGACATGTTTCACTGTGATATTCCAGACTTAAATACAGAGGTTTTGCTATTGGTAAATGGTTGGTTTCACCAGAATCAATCAACTATGAAAACATTGGCAAATGGAATGATCATTGGTAGTATGGCTGAAGCAGCTCGTATATACCCTGAACTTGTTGCGGAACATTATGGGAAATATGCTGATTTCAAGCAGGATGGGCTGATTGCACTGAATACCAGCTTTGCACAGGATGGAACCTTTATTTATGTGCCAAAAAATTCTGGTTCCGACCATGCTGTTCAAATTGTCAATATTCTTCTTAGTCCGGAAGATCTCTTCGTTCAGCACAGAAATCTAGTTATCGTGGAGGAAGGAGCTAAAGCTGTAGTTGTGGTTTGCGACCATTCTCTCTCAGCTCATAAGTTTATGACAAACGCAGTAACTGAGGTTTTTGTCGGGAAAAATGCCCAGCTGGAGTTTTATAAAGTTCAGAATGAACATAATGAGTCCAGGCAATTATCAACAACGCATTTTCACCAGGAGAGTGATAGTCGTGTCAACTTTAATACGGTTTCACTGCATGGCGGACTAATACGTAACAACGTATATGCCAAACTTGCCGGACCAGGAGCTGAGAACAACACTTTTGGACTTTTTCTTGCGGATAAATATCAGCACATTGACAGCTTTACCTTTATCGATCACGCAGTTCCTGATTGTTATAGCAAGCAGAATTATAAAGGAGTTCTAGACGATAACGCAACAGGAGCATTTACCGGAAAGATTCTGGTGAGAAAAGATGCACAGAGGACTGTGGCTTATCAAACTAATAATAATATATGCCTGACTAATAGAGCGAAAATGAATACTAAACCTGTATTGGAGATTTATGCCGATGATGTTAAGTGTTCTCATGGAGCAACTGTTGGTCAACTTGACCTGAATGCCATGTTTTATCTGCAATCAAGAGGGATCCCATTTAGGGAAGCTCGATTGCTTTTGATGTATGCATTTGGTTATGAGGTTCTTAAGAATGTTCAGATTGCCCCTCTCAAAGACCGTTTAGACGATTTGGTTGATAAAAGACTTAGGGGAGATTTGTCAAGATGTAACAGTTGTCATTTACATTGTTAGTAATTTTATACCATCATGGATTTTCCGATAGATTCCATAAGAAGTGACTTCCCTATACTGCAAACTCAGGTAAATAAGTATCCTTTAGCTTATCTTGATAATGGGGCTACGACACAAAAACCACAAGCGGTAATTAACTTGGTAAATGAGCTGTATTCTACTCATAATAGTTCAATTCATCGTTCAGTTAATTACCTGTGTGGTAAAATGACCGATATGTATGAGCAGGCCCGCGAAACTGTGAGAGAGTTTCTTGGAGCGCATAATACCAGAGAAATTATTTTTACCTCCGGAACAACCGGTTCAATAAATCTGGTGGCCAGTTCTTTTGGTGAAGCTTTTGTTAAAGAGGGAGATGAAATTCTGATTACTACTCTTGAACACCATTCTAATATTGTTCCCTGGCAATTGCTGTGTGACCGAAAAAAGGCTATTCTGAAAGTCCTGCCGATTGACCAAAATGGTATTTTGCAAGTGGATCAGCTTGACTGCTTACTAAGTGAAAAAACTCGTCTGGTAGCTGTTGCTCATGTTTCCAATGCTTTGGGAACAATCAGTCCGATAAATGAAATTATTGAGAAAGCACATAAATTAAATATCCCGGTATTGGTTGATGGAGCACAGTCTGTTCAACATGGAGCAATAAATGTGCAGGAAATGGATTGTGATTTTTTTGTGTTTTCAGGGCACAAAATCTATGGGCCTACTGGTGTTGGGGTGCTTTATGCAAAAGAACGCTGGCTTGAATCAATGCCCCCTTACCAGGGAGGAGGAGATATGATTGACAGGGTGAGCTTTTCAGGGACTACCTTTAATGAATTGCCGTTTAAATTTGAAGCTGGTACCTCTAATTATATCGGGGCGATCGGATTGGCTGAAGCATTGAAGTATTTGATTTCTATTGGGCTTGATAAAATTGAAGCCTACGAAAAATCATTGCACGAATATGCACAGGAAACACTTCTCTCTATTGATGGGATAAAAATCTATGGAGAAGCCCCTGATAAACACCCGATCTATTCTTTCCTTTTGAAAGATATTCACCCTTTTGATGCAGGATTAGTTCTGGATAAACTTGGTATTGCCGTTAGAACAGGAACCCATTGTGCTATGCCCCTGATGGAGCATTTAGGTATAGAAGGAACAATAAGAGCCTCCCTGTGTTATTATAATACAAAGTCTGAAGTTGACAGATTGAAGGAGGGCATAATATTGGTGCAGGAAATGTTTGGATAAACTTTTTTAGTAATGAGTATACAAAGTATTCAAGAAGAAATTATTGAGGAGTTCTCTGTTCTGGATGAATGGATGGATAAATACAATTATCTTATTGAAATGGGTCGGGAAATTCCACTGATAGATGATAAATATCGGAAGGAAGAATACTTGATCAATGGTTGCCAGTCAAGAGTCTGGCTTCAGGCAGAATTTCAAGATGGTATAGTAATATATAAAGCCGACTCAGATGCGATTATCACTAAAGGAATTGCCGCCTTACTTATTCGGGTTCTGGGAGGTCGCACTCCGGATGAAATAATATTGACAGAATTAACATTTATTGAGAAAATAGGCCTTAAGGAACACTTGTCCCCAACCCGTTCAAATGGACTTGTGTCTATGCTGAAACAAATGCGGTACTATGCTTTGGCTTTCAGAACAAAACAATTGAATTGACAATGCAAGCTGAAATACAAATTCTCAAAGCCCTTAAATCTATCTTTGATCCTGAAATACCAGTCAATATTTATGATCTGGGTTTGATCTATGAAATATCGGTGGAGGAAGATGGGATAGCAAATATTACAATGACCCTAACCGCTCCTGGCTGTCCAATGGCAGACCAGATTATGGCAGAGGTTAATCAAAAGGTAGGAGCAGTTGACGGTGTATCAGATGTTAAGGTTAATCTAACCTTCAACCCTCCATGGTCTAAAGACCTCATGTCTGAGGAAGCAAAGTTGGAATTGGGATTTCTATAAACAATAAACTTATCAGCAAAGCTCAGAAATACAAGGAACTAATCCGGCAAAAAGGAATGGAACTGGGCTTTGATGAGCTGGGCTTTTCTAAAGTCCACCGACTGGATTATCTCGAAAAGCCGATGATGGATTGGCTGAATAAGGGATATCATGGAGATATGCTGTGGCTGGAGAATAATATTGAAAAAAGGCTTAATCCGACCGAACTGTTTCCAGGGGCAAAAACCATTATTTCATTAATAAGCTGGTATTATTCAGATGAATATGAGGATGGCTGTGGAATAAGCAGGTTTGCTGTAGGAAGAGATTACCACAAAACACTTAAAAAGAAAGGGCAGGCATTAATAGATTTTATTCGTGAGGAATTCGGCGATATTCAGGCCCGGGTATTTGTTGATTCTGCTCCTGTAATGGAACGCCAGTGGGCCAAAAATTCAGGTCTGGGATGGATTGGGAAAAACGGATGTCTTATTCAACACAAAAAAGGAAGTTGGTTTTTACTGGGTGAAATTATCATGGATATGGATATTCCTCCCGATGACCAAGAGCAAGCGAATCTTTGCGGATCTTGTTCCCTATGTGTTGACGCTTGTCCAACGAAGGCCTTGCTGGGAGAGGGCCTGATAGATGCAAGAAAATGCATATCATACCTGACAATAGAACTCAAAGGAGAAATGGATGATGAATTCAAAGGGAAATGGAAGGATTGGATTTTTGGATGTGATATTTGCCAGGAAGTGTGTCCCTGGAACAGGAAACCGATTCATCATCAGATGATCGATTTTTCTCCACGGAAGGAAATTTTAAACCTGAAACAGAATCTGACCGCTAATTCAGATGATCTTGAAATAGACAGTATAATTAGCGGCACCGCAATCAAGCGAACTGAAATCAAGGGTCTTATGCGAAATCTAAAGTATTTGAACCCGGTTGCTGGTCAAAAAGAATAAGCATAATAGCATATATGTTCTGCAAATTATAGCTGCTGGTTGGAGACAATCTGAAAAGCTTCTCGTATATTAGGGCTTATGAAAGTTTTTCGAACTGAGGTAACTCCTGATCAGCCCGCCTGGAAAATTGCTCATGCAGGTGCCCTGATGATGATGGGGTCTTGTTTCGCCGAACACATAGGAAATATGATGATCGAGCGCCTCTTTAAGGTAGATCTGAACCCTTTTGGAGTTTTGTTTAATCCGGTCTCAATTGCAGGTGGTATCCAACGTTTGATAACCACCCAGGAGTACAGTGTAGAAGACTTGTTTTTTTATCAAGGGCTGTGGCATTCATTTGACCACCATAGCAGATTCTCAGGAACTGATCCGCTTGAGGTTCTCGATGGCATAAATAAACGCCTCAGTTATTCATCTGCGAATTTGAGACAGATCAAAAGCCTTTTTATCACCTTTGGCAGCGCCCGCGTTTATCATTATGCTAAAACGGGGCGCGTTGTTTCTAATTGCCATAAGGTTCCGGCTGGCGAATTTCAGAATCAACTTCTGAGGGTAGGGGATATAGTCAGGTTATATACAAGGACATTTCAGGAGCTCTGGCATTTTAATCCGGATCTTAATATTGTGCTTACTGTTAGTCCTGTACGTTACTGGAAAGATGGACCCAACGGAAACCAGATCAGCAAGGCAACTTTACTACTGGCTGTGTCTGAAATAGTGAAGAATTTTGACCGCATCAGCTATTTTCCTGCCTACGAGATATTCATGGATGATCTTAGAGATTATCGGTTTTATGGCCAGGATATGCTACATCCCGGTCAGTCAGGTATTGATTATACCTGGGATAAATTTTCAGGCTGCTATTACAGTGATGAAACTCGTAGCATAATCGCCAGAATTGAGAAAATTCTAAAAGCCAAATCCCATATTCCCAGAAATCTGGAAACAGAAGCACACAGAAAGTTTCAAAAACAATTAGAAGAAAAAATCCAATCTCTAAAAGCAGACCATCCTAATCTAAGCTTTAACCTATGACCTAAGCAGGGCTTCCTCCAAATCCTCCGGTGTGTCAATCCCAAAACCATCATAATCAGTCTCAATACAATGGATTTTATAACCATTCTCCAGCCACCTCAGCTGTTCGAGTGATTCTTTTTGCTCAAGCCGACCCTGGCTGAGAGTGACGATTTCCTTCAGCACACTATACCTGAAGCCATATATTCCTATATGCCGAAACCAGCATTGATCAGTTTCCGGATCAAATTTCTTTATGTATGGAATGGGAGAGCGGCTAAAATACAAGGCATTGTTGTATTTGTCAAGTGCCACTTTTACACGATTGGGATTCATTACGTCTTTTTCAGTTGAAATCGGATGAATGAGAGTTGCTATTTCAATATCCCTGTTTTGAAAAACCGCAGCAAGTTGAGTTATAAGCTCTGAAGGAATATATGGCTCATCTCCCTGAAGATTGATGACAATGGCTTCAGATTCCAGATTCATAGAGACTTTCTCAATGGCTTCAGCGCATCTGTCTGTCCCACTAAGGTGATGATGCCCTGTCAAAATGGCTTGCCCACCATCAGATTCCACCACCTCTGCAATGCGCTTATCATCTGTTGCTACAAACACATTATTAAATACTGCAAGAGCCTTTTCTAAAACATGCAGAACCATGGCTTTGCCGTTTATCGGGACTAATACTTTACCCGGAAAACGGGATGAGTCGAATCTAGCAGGAATCAGAACAATAACTTGACTTTTCATACGTATGACAAAATAGCATGTTGCTGGAGCCTGCAAGATAGAAAAATTGGGAATAAGTTGTAAATTTGCATGATCATGGATATACAGAAAGTTAAGCAGAGGTTTGAAATAATTGGGAATACACCTGCCCTGAACCGGGCTATTGAGGTTGCTATTCAGGTGGCTCCAACTGATTTATCCGTAATAATTGTTGGAGAGAGTGGTACAGGTAAAGAACGTTTTCCTCAGATTATTCATCAGTTTAGTGCACGCAAACATGGCCCTTATATTGCTGTTAACTGTGGGGCGATCCCCGAAGGAACCATTGATTCGGAACTTTTCGGACATGAAAAGGGGGCGTTTACCGGTGCGCATGAAGCAAGAAAAGGTTATTTTGAAGTAGCCAATAAGGGAACGATTTTTCTGGATGAAATTGGCGAGTTACCCCTTTCAACACAGGTCAGATTATTGAGAGTGCTTGAAACAGGTGAATATATCAGGGTGGGATCTTCTAAGGTTCAGAAAACAGACATCCGCCTGGTTGCTGCCACTAACATAGAAATTCAAAAAGTAGTTCAGCGAGGCAAATTTAGAGAAGACCTGTATTATCGGTTAAATACAGTTCCTATCCGCGTTATCCCACTGAGAGAAAGGCAAGATGATATCTATCTTTTGTTCAGGAAATTTGCGCAGGATTTTGCAGAAAAATATAGAATGCCTCCTCTTCGCCTCGATGAATCTGCCCAGGTCTTACTGCAAAATTACAGGTGGAAGGGGAATGTCAGACAGCTGAAGAACGTGACTGAACAGATTTCAATAATTGAGCAGGAACGCTCCATGTCAGCTGACCGTTTGAGACTTTATTTGCCTGAGGATATATCAACAAATTTGCCTGCCCTCTACGATAATAAGCAGGAAGAAAGGGGCTTTGGGTCGGAACGTGAAATTCTGTACCAGGTTCTTTTTGATATGAAGCGGGATATGACCGATCTAAAAAAGCTTGTGAATAGTTTAATGAGTCATGGGGTTGATAAACTGAACCTTGATGATGAACATACCCAGCTGGTGAGAAAGCTTTATGATGAAAAAGAGACCCATATTGAGACCCCTGTTACAGAATACCCTGGTATGCATTCCAAGCATGTAAATGAGCATGTTATTGAGGATACTGAAGAAATTATTGAGGAATCTTTGTCTTTGGTTGTTAAAGAGATGGAATTAATAAACAAAGCTCTGAAAAAGCATGGGGGAAAGCGTAAATTGGCTGCTCAGGATCTGGGAATTAGTGAAAGAACACTCTACAGAAAGATAAAAGAATACGAAATTGAAGAATAGATTCTACTTCCACCTGGTCGTGCTGACTGCCTTCATCGGCTTTGTCCTCGTTTTCAATGGGTGCACTGTGAGTTATAAAATGAATGCTGCAAGTACGGAAGGACTTAAGTCAGTTTCGGTAGCCTACTTCCCAAATCGAGCCGAAATAGTAAACCCAACATTGAGCCAGGAGTTTACTGAAATGTTAAAGGATAAGTTTGTCTCACAAACTCGTCTGGAAATGGTGCCATCTAATGGAGATATTAGGTTTGAGGGTGAAGTAATAGGTTACAGTACAGACCCTGCAGCCATTACCCGTAATGAAACAGCTGCATTGAACAGGTTTACGATTCAGATTAAAGTGAAGTTTACCAATATTAATGATCCATCTAAAGATTTTGAGTCAACCTTCAGACATTTTTCAGAGTACGATAGCCAGCAAAGCCTTGATGCTGTTGAAGCCCAGCTGATTCCTGAAATTCTTGAGAAAATTGTAGAGGATATTTTTAACCGTGCTCTGGTAAACTGGTAAAAATGGGATGAATAAGGATACTTTTTACATATATATGCAGAATCCGCAAAGTCTGGATAATCAGTCACTTGGTGGTTTGGCTGACTTGGTGGATGAGTATCCTTTCTTTCAGGTAGCGCAAATGCTTTATGTGAAGAACCTTCAGAATGTTGAAGATATTCAATTTAATAAGCAGCTCAAATTGGCCGCCGCCTACATGCATGACCGTAGCGTGCTGTTTAGTTTACTTAAGCAATCCAGCCTGGCCACAGTTGAACCCCTTGAAGAATGGGCTGAGTCTGATGAGCTGACCATAATTGATGAATTGCCGACTGAAAAACTTCTCGGATCCGAACCAGATCCAGAGTTAGATCCAGAGCCGATATTTGAACCTGATTCAGCTCCTGAACCGGAGCCGGATCCGGAATCTGAAGTGATATCAGAGCTTGAACCCGAATCCGAGCCCGAACCCGAACCTGAACCCGAGTCCGAGCCCGAGCCTGAACCTGAACCCGAGTCCGAGTCCGAGCCCGAGCCCGAGCCCGAGCCTGAACCCGAGTCCGAGCCCAAATCTGGCAAACGTAAGCAAATCAGGATTCATAAAGACCAGGAATTTATTGGTACAGAAAATGATATGGATAATGAAGTTCCTGAAGTAAATACTCCTGGTGCTTCTGATTCATTACAAAAATCAGATTACCTCAAGGAGTTGGAAAGATTTATCCCAATTGCTGATATTGATGTACTCTATTTTGATTTCCCTAAATCGTACAGGGAAGATTTATTGGAATTTGCTTTCGAGAAATTTGCACCAGAATTTGAAGCGGTATCAGCCAAAGACAGACAGACTGATAATGAAATGACTGATGATCGGGATAAAATAGCCTCACACGAATTAATTGAGCAGTTTATTCATGAGCAACCCAGAATCCAGCCTCCGCCTGAAGATATGCCACCATCAAGGAATGACATATCTCTGGAGAGCCTGAAAGAGGATGAATCGTTTATGACTGAGACACTTGCAGGGATTTATCTTAAACAGGGCTACTACTTGAAGGCACTTAAGTCGTTCGAGAAATTAAGTTTGAAATATCCCGAAAAAAGTATTTACTTTGCAACTCAAATTGAAAAAGTTAAGGATTTAATTAATAATCAATAAGTTCAAGAAATGTATATCTTCGTATCTGTCCTGATTATCGTTGTAAGTATCTTTCTGACCCTCATAGTTTTGGTTCAGAATTCTAAAGGTGGTGGATTAGCTTCTAACTTCTCTTCCTCTAATCAGGTTATGGGTGTTCGTAAAACTACAGACTTCCTCGAAAAATCAACATGGACTCTGGCTATAGCTCTTCTTGTTTTGAGTTTGGTTGCCAGTATGGCTATTCAGAGAGGTGATGAGGCCAACAATCGTTCAGCCATTGAATCGCAAATTCAAAATGTAGTTGATCCAACACAAATTCCAGAATTTCCAACTTCTTTGCCTCAGAATCCGGTCAGCACCGGAACAGGTGACGAACAATAAGAACTCGAAAATAGTACTTGAAATGGCCGTTAGATTATTCTGGCGGCTTTTTTTATGTCAGCCTGTCATAACAGTACAACAGAAGGTGTAAAATTGTCTTCTTAATCGTTTTGGCACAAATTATGAAAAGAGAAACCCGCGAATGATTACAAGTATTTAAACAAACCTAATAATTAGTAAAGTAATATGGCTACAGTTAATGTTAAACCTTTAGGAGACAGAGTGTTGGTTGATCCTCAGGAGGCTGAGGTTAAAACTTCCGGTGGTATTTTTATCCCCGATTCAGCTCAGGAAAAGCCGCAAAAAGGCAAGGTTGTTGCCGTCGGATCTGGAACAAAAGACGTGGAAATGGAAGTGAAAACCGGCGATATAGTTCTGTATGGAAAGTATTCAGGTACAGAGTTGCAGGTAGACGGTCAGGACTATATGATTATGCGTCAATCAGACATCCTTGCAGTAATTTAATAAGAGTATAAATAATCTAATAAATAGTTAAGTATTATGGCTAAAGAGATCAAATATGATATGGAAGCTCGCGACCTGCTGAAAAAGGGTGTTGATGAGCTTGCCAATGCCGTTAAGGTAACGTTGGGACCAAAAGGCAGGAATGTTGTTATCGAGAAGAAATTTGGTGCACCTCAGGTAACTAAAGATGGTGTGACAGTTGCAAAGGAAATTGAGCTGGAAGATAAATTTCACAATATTGGAGCACAGATGGTGAAAGAAGTGGCTTCAAAAACTTCTGATGATGCTGGTGATGGAACTACAACAGCAACTGTTTTGATTCAGGCAATCGTTGCTGTAGGATTGAAAAACGTAACTGCTGGTGCCAATCCAATGGATTTGAAAAGGGGTGTTGATAAAGCTGTTATGACAGTTGTTGATAATATTCAGTCTCAATCCAAATCTGTAGGTGACGATATTGAGAAAATTAGACAGGTAGCTACTATCTCTGCTAATAATGATATCGAGATTGGTAAACTGATTGCTGATGCTATGGATAGGGTGAAAAAAGAAGGTGTCATCACTGTTGAGGAAGCTAAAGGAACTGAAACTACTGTTGAGATTGTTGAAGGTATGCAATTTGACAGGGGTTATATCTCTCCTTATTTTGTGACTGATACGGATAAAATGGAAGCTGTTATGGAAAATCCATATATCCTGATTCACGATAAGAAGATCTCTGCCATGAAAGACCTCCTTCCAGTTCTGGAAGCTGCAGTTCAATCTGGTCGTCCGCTGGTTATCATTGCAGAAGATGTTGATGGTGAAGCTTTGGCTACTTTGGTTGTAAACAAGCTACGTGGAAGCCTGAAGATTGCTGCTGTTAAAGCTCCAGGATTTGGCGACCGTAGAAAAGAAATGCTTCAGGATCTTGCTATCCTGACAGGTGGTACCGTTATTTCAGAAGAGACTGGTATGAAACTTGAAACTGCTACCCTGGATATGCTGGGTGCAGCAGAGAAAATTACTATTGATAAGGAAAACACAATTATCGTTAATGGTGGTGGTGAGAAGGATCAGATTAGCGCCCGCGTAAATCAGATTAAAACTCAGATTGAAACCACTACATCTGACTATGATCGCGAGAAGCTGCAGGAAAGACTTGCTAAGTTGGCCGGTGGAGTAGCTGTCCTCTATGTTGGAGCTGCTTCTGAGATCGAGATGAAAGAGAAGAAAGATCGTGTTGATGATGCTCTGAGTGCAACTCGTGCTGCTGTAGAAGAAGGCATTATTCCAGGAGGTGGAGTGGCATACGTTCGTGCCATTTTATCACTTGATGGTATGGTTGGTGAAAATGACGATCAAACTACTGGTATAGCTATTGTACGCCGTGCTTTGGAAGAACCTTTACGCCAGATTGTAATTAACGCCGGTGGTGACGGATCAGTTGTTATCCAGGAAGTTAAAAATGGTAAGGATGATTTTGGTTACAATGCTCAGGCTGAGAAATTTGAGAACCTTTTTGCAACTGGTGTTATTGATCCTGCAAAAGTTGCTCGTGTAGCTCTTGAAAATGCCGCTTCTGTAGCTGGGATGATACTGACTACTGAAACTGTTGTGGCTGAAATTCCTGAAGAAGCGCCTGCTATGCCAGCTGGTGCCCCGGGTATGGGTGGTATGGGTGGCATGGGTGGAATGATGTAAGTCCGGTTTTAACAACCCTATATAATCTCAAAGAGGGCTTGTAGCAGAAATGCTACGAGCCTTTTTTTATCTTTGTACTAAGAACCAAATAATAATAATAATAATAATAATAATAATGAATTACAGATTAACATCTTTACTGGGATTGCTAGCTATTCTAACAATGAACCTTTCTGCTCAAATAGACTCTCTACCAGTATTTAACAGCAAAGCCAATTTGAAAACTGACCTTGTTGATACTTATCCTCAACATATTTTAGAGTATAGTTGGAATGATATAGCAGAAAGCTGGTCGCCATACTCGACTGTAGATATAACATACACATCAAGCGGAATGCCTGCTAGTATTGAACTGACAGATCCTTCAGGAAAAAGCCTTGATCTTTTTACTTATGATAGTCATGGTCAGGAAATAGAAAGAATCTCAAAGTATTTCGAGGATGGTAATTGGGTAAATTCAACAAAGGAAACCACCAGCTATTTAGACGAACTCTATACTCTCAATAGTATGTCATATGAGTGGAATGGCACAGACTGGGAACTGTTTGACGGAACAAAATACGAGTATACCTGGAGTGGAAGCAGGGTTCTGACCATGAGTGTTCAATACTACAGAAGTGAGACAGGATGGACGGAAGCTTTGCGCCATTCTTATGAGTATTCTGGTGCTTCTGACACACCATCTGCAGTGGTTTCTGAGATGTTTGAAGATGGTCAATGGAAAACCTATTCAAAGGTTGAGTACGTGTACGAAGGGGATTTACCAACTGAATTTTATATGTATGTATGGGAAGAAGAAGCTTGGCAGCCAACATCCAAAATGACCTATGAGTATGGGGATCACGGGTCTAGTGTAATGATTTCCTATTCATGGTTATCAGATGCCTGGATGCCCTCTATGCGGACTACAGAAACTAATGATTCTCATGAAAACCTGATACTTTCATTAAGTGAGTATTATACCGATGCTTGGGCAACAATTATGGGTAATCAGTATGAATTGACATATAACGGAAATGATGTAACTCAGCGAATTACAAAAATGTGGGCCTTGTTTACGCCTGGAACTGAATCAAGCTCTACCGATCAATGGAAGAATGTCTTGAAGGAGGTATTCAGTGATTTCACTTCCCTGTCAACTCAAACTATTAATCACGAAATGATGGTATTAAGAGTTTATCCAAATCCGTCTTCTGATTTTATTGAGATCGATATCAAAGGGCTTGAGAATAAGCAATATTCTGTTAGTTTGATCAGTATTGAAGGTAAGGTTATGCTAACCAGACAAATAGATGGAGTCGGGAAAGTTAAGATTAACGAATCAATAGTATCTTTACCTGACGGAGTTTACATGGTCATAGTAGCAGATCTGAACAACCTGCCAGTAGCGTATAAACGAATCATCATTCAAAAATAGAGCTATGAAAAAAAAATCTTTAATCATTTGCTTGTGCCTATTTTCTATTGTGGGTGCTTATGCACAAGAAGAAGCCACTCCTAAACCAGTTGCACCATACAGTCCTGCAGTGATGGTGGATAGTACTTTATATCTGAGTGGGCAAATCCCTCGAGTGCCAGAAACTGGCCAGATGATTAAAAACGACATCAAGAAAGCTACTGAGCAATGCATGAAGAATCTGGGTGTATTATTGAAACAGCATGATATGGATCACGAGGATTTGGTTATGGTCAATATTTACATGACAGATATGGATGATTACGGTGCCATTAATGAAGTATATGCAAAGTTCTTTCCTAATAAGAAATTCCCAGCCCGTGCAGCAATACAGATTGGCCGACTGCCCTTGGATGCAATTGTCGAAATCTCAGGTATAGCAGTAAAAAACTGAGCACGCAAAAATACACGATCATGTGTCCCGAAAGACGAAAGACGAATGACGAATGACGAATCTCCTTTTTTGCTATCTTTGCGGCGAATTTGAGCGGTAGTTGAGAATATGAAGCACTTCAGGAATTTCTGCATAATTGCCCATATAGACCATGGGAAAAGTACTCTGGCTGATAGGATGCTGGAGATTACAGATACTGTATCCGGCAAGCAATTGCAGGAACAGGTTCTGGATGATATGGATTTGGAAAGAGAAAGAGGGATTACCATTAAGAGTCACGCCATTCAGATGTTGTATCCTCATGAAGGCGAGGTATATTCTCTTAACCTGATCGATACTCCTGGTCATGTTGACTTTTCATATGAGGTTTCCCGTTCAATAGCAGCTTGTGAAGGGGCATTGTTGATTGTTGATGCTACTCAGGGAATTCAGGCTCAGACTATCTCTAATCTCTATCTGGCTCTTGAGAATGATTTGGAAATTATTCCTGTCATGAACAAGATGGATTTGGATAACGCCATGCCTGAAGAAGTAATGGATCAGATAATTGACCTGATTGGTTGTGACCCTGATGAGATTATTGAAGCCAGTGGGAAAACAGGATTTGGTGTTGAAGCCATTCTCAAGCGTGTTATTGAAAAAGTTCCACCACCAACAGGAGAGCCGGATGCTCCTTTTCAGGCTCTTATCTTTGATTCCATCTACAATTCTTACCGTGGAGTCATGGCCTATTTTAAAGTTCTTAATGGCCAGATACACAAAGGTGATCATGTTAAATTCTTCAATACCAAGAAGGAATATCATGCTGATGAAATTGGGGTTCTCAAGCTTGGCTTAGAGCCCAGAGAGGTATTGAAGACAGGTGATGTAGGGTATATCATCTCAGGAATCAAAACTTCCACCGAGGTAAAAGTAGGGGATACAATTACACATGTCAAGCTGCCTTGTAGTGCGGCAGTATCCGGGTTTGAGGATGTTAAGCCTATGGTTTTTGCGGGTTTGTATCCTATTGATAGTGAGGATTATGAAGATTTGAGGGCTTCTTTAGAAAAGTTAGTTCTAAACGATGCCTCACTGACTTATGAATTAGAATCATCAGCTGCCCTGGGATTTGGCTTCAGATGTGGATTTCTTGGATTACTTCACATGGAGATTGTTCAGGAACGATTAGACAGGGAATTTGAGATGAATGTGATTTCTACTGTTCCTAACGTTTCCTATAATGTTTACACAAGATCGGGGGAGTTTATTGAAGTTCATAATCCCTCCGGACTTCCGGATGTAACTACCATTGAGAGAATTGAAGAGCCTTACATTATGGCTCAGGTTATTACCCTGCCAGATTATATTGGGCAGATCATGAAGTTATGCCTGGATAAGCGTGGGGAACTGGTGTCACAGCATTACCTGACAACTGACAGGGTGGAGTTGACTTTCAAAATGCCTCTGGCCGAGATCGTTTTTGATTTTTATGATCGACTGAAATCTATTTCCAAAGGATACGCTTCATTCGATTACCATCAATCTGATTTCAAAGTGGCTAAGCTTGTTCGTCTGGATATTTTATTGAACGGTGAGATGGTGGATGCCCTTTCAACACTGATTCATTTTGATAACGCCCATATCTTTGGCAGAAGGATGTGTGTTAAGTTAAAGGAACTAATTCCCCGACAGCAATTTGACATCGCTATTCAGGCGGCTATTGGAGGGAAAATAGTTGCACGTGAAACTATAAGGGCTTATCGCAAAGATGTAACTGCTAAGTGTTATGGAGGAGATATCACCCGAAAAAGGAAGCTTCTGGAAAAGCAAAAGAAAGGAAAGAAAAAGATGAAGCAGGTGGGAAACGTTGAAGTACCTCAATCTGCTTTCATGGCAGTGCTTAAGCTTGACTAATTATCCTTTAATAACTTGTAGCCTTTGCCGTGAACATTGATGATCTGAATACCTGATGTATCACGCAAGTGTTTGCGGAGTTTTGTTATGTAAACATCCATACTTCTGGCATTGAAGTAATTATCATCTTTCCAAATAGCTTTGAGAGCATAGTTCCTTTCAAGAATCTGGTTGCCATGCTGGCATAATAGTCTGAGTAACTCTGACTCTTTTGTAGTAAGCTTGATCTGTTTGTCGTCAGTGGTAAGAATTTGCTTATTTGAATCAAAAGATAATGATCCTAGCTGGAAAATCTCCTGAGAGCTGGTTTTAGTGGTTCTTCGGAGTATAGCCTCTATGCGTAAAAGTAACTCTTCCATGCTGAAGGGCTTAGTAATATAATCATCTGCTCCCAGATTAAAGCCTTCAAGAATATCAGACTTCATCGATTTAGCAGTAAGAAAGATAATTGGAACATCCGGGTCCATGATCCGAATCTCCTTAGCCATAGTGAATCCATCTTTGACAGGCATCATTATATCCAGAATGCATATATCAAAATGTGAACGCTTGAATGCTTTTAGTCCTTTGTCTCCGTCTTTATGCAACTCAACATCAAATCCTTTGGCAATTAGATACTCTCTGAGGAGGGAGCCCAGATTAGCATCATCTTCTGTAAGTAAAATTCTTATTTTTTCCATGATCAGTTGTTGTCTCTATGATAGGGTAAAAATATAGTAAATTCTGAACCTTTGTTTATCTCGCTGTCCACACTAACTTTCCCATGGTGTTCATCGATAATTTTTTTAACATAACTCAAACCAAGGCCAAAGCCTTTTATATTGTGGATATTTCCTGTAGGAACCCTGAAGAATTTCTCAAATATTCTTTTTTTATGATCCTTGCTTATTCCAATTCCGTTGTCCCTGATCTTGATAATCACTCCTTGTCGAACAGTTTTGGAGGAAATATTGATAATGGGCTCATCTTTCGAATATTTCAAAGCATTATCAAGTAAATTGTAAAACACATTGGTGAGATGAACATTATCTCCTTCAATGCTAATGTTTAGGGAGTTAAGGTTCAAAATTGTTTTGGCATTTTTTTGTTGGAGCTGCAAGCCGAAGGTCTCAACTACCTTAGTAAGCATTTGATCGATATCCAGCTTGTTGTGCTTTAATTTCATCTGGCCCTGATCGAGGATCGACATTTGTAATACTTTTTCAACCTGAATTGCAAGTCGTTTACTTTCATCGCCAATAAGGCCTGAGATATGACTCAGTTTTTCTGAATTGTTTGGAATTGTGCTATCTGCCAACATTTGAGAAGCAAGTGAAATAGTTGAGATAGGTGTTTTCAACTCATGGGTCATGTTATTAACGAAATCGTTTTTTATTTCAGATAGCTTCTTCTGCCTGATTATCACATAAGTTGAAATAAAAGAGAGGATCAAGAGCAGGAAGATCAATATTAGGGAAACCTCAGCCATGAGGCTTACCGATCGAAAGATATAGCTCCTCTGACCTGTAAAGTACAATACCAGGAAGTTGGGCGTTGTAATTAAATCCTGGGGGTATAATAATCCAACATATTTTTTATCTGGTGTTTCAGAATTGAAGCCTTTACTTGAAAGAGAATAATTACCCCTTGCTGTTTTAACGGAGTATTCATAAGGGAGGTTTAATTGAAGGAGATTGATCTCAGACTGAATTACTGTGTCTAGCTCCATCTGGGGTAACCTCGATTCGATCGTACCTTCATATCTGATCATGCTGTTAAAAACGCTTTCAAGGTAAACTCGTTTATTTGCATAGAGCTGCTCGTAATTGCCTACTAAATCTGCTTTGGAAATAATAGAACGGGTATGACTCGGTGATCTGTTTATATCATATAATGAGGTGCCATGTAGAAAAACCAAGGTGTCGCCTGACAGTAGATCAAGTTGATTAATAGTTCGGTAAGGCTCAATGTCATCAAATAGAAGAGTGTTGCCTTCATCTTCTCCTAGTCCATAGCTTATGCCTGCTTTTGTTGTCGGATTAATGTGCTTTGCTGAGCGAGGTGGGATTTCTCCCGCTGTGTCTTCCGCAAGTTCTTCCTCCAGGTAGCGAAGAATCTCATATTCTTCCAGCTTACTAACAATCTGAGTTATGCTTTGATTAATCAGTTGATCAAACTGTCGTTCCTGCACTCCGATAGCTCCATTGATCCATGCAAATTGCACTACAATAAGTGCTATTAAAGCAATAGCAGCAAAACTGGCAAGCAACCAGATACTCTTTCTACTCATACTTACAAATATACTAAAAGCCTATCAGGAAATAACTTAACAATCATTTACTATGATAACAAACTTCAGGACAATGAAACACGACTTTTCTCCGTTATAGAAGAGCGAAGAGATTATTGGCACGTTTGAGTTTAAGTAGTTTTCATAGTTTTGGTTTAGGTGAAGGTCCTGTGTGAAAGCAGGACTTTCTTTTTTCATCCCAGCAAATCTTGCAGGCCATGAAGGTCTAATTTGTAAATTCCCCTTATCTCAGATTTGTTTCGGAGTATATTGATCCAATTGGCTTCATTCAATAATTCCGGAAGACAATTAATTAGCAATAGATAATCAACATGTTTGTATTCAGAGATTCTGATCATTTCTGCAGAGCTGTTTTGGATAAGCTGTACTTCCCCAAGACTTGTATTAGTATCCAGATAGTTAGGAAAATATTGTTTTTGAGATAATTTTTTGTGCGACCAAATCAGGTCTTCAACTTTACTGAGTCTTATTCCCAGAGTCTGGTTGAGTATCCAGGTGATTTTGTAATCTTTTACATCCGTTAATAAACCATAGAGCAAAGGAGATTCCTTGGTTGAAATATTCAGGCGGAATTTTTTAATATCTCCCATTTGTTCAGGGTTTGATTTCCTTAAGCGTTTCTAGTGCTGCATGCTGTTCGGCTTCTTTTTTTGAAGCTCCGGTTCCAGAGCCAAAAAGGCTGTCCCCAATGCTAACATACGAAATAAATTTGGTTGGATCATAAGGTTCAATATCTGTATAAAAACATACCTCTTTCTTCCCCTGTTGAGCCCATTCAATCAATTGACTCTTGTAATTGGTCTCAATTCTTTCCAGTTCTTCCAGATTCAGGTATCTTCTGACCATTTTTCTCAAAATGAATCGTTTTGTAATACGGTATCCTTTATCCATATATATTGCTCCGATCAGAGCTTCAAAGGCATCTCCTGATATGTGCTTTATGCTTGAAGCACCGGTGACATGATTTTCGAGGAGCTGATCGAGCTGCATTTTAAGAGCCAAATCCCCAAGAGTTTCTCCATTCACCATTTTAGACCTCATTTTTGTCAGGAAGCCCTCATTTTGCATGGGGTATTTATTAAAGAGGTATTCACCAATAACAGATCCCAGAACCGCATCACCTAAGAATTCCAGCCTTTCATTGTTTATTATCTGGCCACTAAGATTTGTGTGACTGGTTGACTTATGGATAAAGGCAAGGATATACAACTCAGATTTTCCGGGAAGGAATCCAAGAACAGACGGGAGTTTCCACAACAGACTTCTGTTGGGAGACACCATAAGCCCATACAGAAAACGGAAAAAACCCGTCACAAAAAAACCTTTTCTAAATTTTGGTAAAAATGATGGAAGCATTATGACCACCAAAGCCGAAAGTGTTACTAAGGGCGGCTTTAACTTCTCTAACTTTTGCTTTGTTAGGCGTGAGATCAAGATCCGGATCAATTCTTGGATCTCTGTTAAATAAGTTAATTGTTGGTGGAATACGACCCTCTTGCATGGCAAAAATACTGGCAATAGATTCAACTGCACCAGCGGCTCCCAATAGGTGGCCGTGCATGGATTTTGTTGAACTAATACTTAGTTTATATGCATGCTCTCCAAATACATTAATGATTGCCTGTGGCTCAGCAATGTCGCCGAGTGGGGTGGCTGTTCCATGAACATTGATATAATCAATGTCTTCTGGTTTTAAACCGGCATCTTCTAATGCGAAACGCATAACGTTAGCTGCCCCCAAACCTTCAGGATGAGGAGCCGTAAGATGATGCGCATCTGCGGTTAAACCTGCACCAGCAACTTCGCAATAGATTTTAGCACCCCTTGCTTTAGCATGCTCGTACTCTTCCAAAATAAGAGTTCCGGCACCATCAGCCATCACAAAACCGTCTCTGTCAACATCGAAAGGTCGTGAAGCAGTTTTGGGATCATCGTTTCTGGTGGAAATGGCATGCATAGCATTGAATCCACCAATTCCTACTCTGGTTACAGAGGCTTCTGATCCTCCGGCAACCATTATCCTGGCTCTGCCCAGACGAATATGGTCAAAGGCATTAGCGAGAGAAATAGATGCAGTTGCACAAGCAGCAACTGTTCCGTAATTAGGTCCACGGAAACCATACTTCATAGAAATATGTCCACTGGCAATATCTCCAATCATTTTGGGGATAAAGAAAGGATTAAAACGAGGAACAAAATTATTTTCAACAAAGCCAATAATTTCATCCTCAAATGTTTGCAACCCTCCAATTCCAGATGACATCAAAACACCTACGCGATCAAGATCCAGTTTTTCCGGTTCTAATCCGGCATCTTTAATCGCCTCATCTGACGAGACGATAGCATACTGTGCATAACGATCCAGTTTTCTGGCAAGCTTACGATCAAAATAATCTAAAGGATCGTAGCCTTTCAGCTCGCAGGCAAATTTTGTTTTGAAATTAGAAGGATCAAAACGAGTAATTGTAGCAGCCCCGCTTACACCTTCAAACAAAGCCTTCCTGAATTCACCAACTGTATTTCCAAGAGGTGTTAAGGCTCCCAGTCCTGTTACAACAACTCGCTTTAAATCCATATCCAATTCCAATTAAATGGTAAATTTACTCAACGTTTTTCTCAACATAACTCACAGCGTCCCCAACAGTACCGATAGTTTCAGCCTGATCATCAGGGATTGCAAGGTTAAATTCTTTCTCGAATTCCATGATCAACTCAACAGTGTCGAGTGAGTCGGCACCAAGATCATTAGTAAAACTTGATTCACGAGTAACTTCTGACTCATCAACACCAAGCTTGTCTACGATAATTGCCTTTACTCTGGATTCAATGTCTGACATAGCTTTAATCTTTTAATTAATAATAATTTAAGTAGTGAAAAATGACATTTTTGCCGATGCAAATAAAGCACTATTACCGATATTAATCAAAAAAAAACAGGTTTTTTTCTTGTGATTTAAAAAAATGGAAGTAATTTTTGAATTTAACACAAGCAAAAATTATATTTGCAGGTTTTTTTATTTTAGTGTCTTACATTCGCAAATGATGAAACGTTTAGCCATATTTGCTTCAGGGTCAGGTACAAATGCTGAAAACCTGATTCATTATTTCGCTGATTCGCAGCATGCCGGGGTAAGTCTGATTCTTTGCAATAAACCTGGGGCCTTTGTAATTAAACGTGCAAAGAACCACAATGTTCCTTTCATGGTTTTTGACAGAAGCCAGTTTTATGGCTCAAGTGAGGTTTTACAGGTGCTATTGGATCATCAAATTGATTTTATTATTCT
Organism: Bacteroidota bacterium; assembly: GCA_034658635.1. Classification (GTDB taxonomy): domain Bacteria; phylum Bacteroidota; class Bacteroidia; order Bacteroidales; family UBA12481; genus JABHCC01. The sequence continues at coordinate 37,995 of JAYEFL010000409.1, forward strand.
TGCGGGTTTTCTTTGGCTGGTACCATCAGAGATTTTAGAAGCTTTCCCAGGATCTGTTATTAATATTCACCCGGCATTACTTCCCAAGTATGGGGGAAAAGGTATGTATGGAGAAAGAGTTCATCAGGAAGTTATTAAAAATAGAGAACCTGAGTCTGGAATCACTATTCATTTGGTCGATGAGCTATATGATCAGGGGCAAAATATTTTCCAGACGACCTGCCCGGTTTTTCCTGAGGATGAGCCTAAAACTCTTGCTGCCCGGATACATGAGCTTGAATATGCTCACTTCCCGGTAGTAATTGAAGAATTTGTTAAGAAAACTCTGGATTGATTATTTGTTAATTATCAATAGATTGATGTCTTCAGCCAGCAGTCTGAAACGTTCTTGCATTTGTAAGTTTGATGACAGGAAAACAGATTGCCCCTGATTATTCAGGTTCCCAAGCTCCTCTCCAAAAGGTATATGAGCTAAAACCGGAACCCCAAACTCATTTGCTAATTCCTGTCCTCCTCCTTCCCCAAACAGATAATACTTCTCTTTTGGATGCTTTTTTGGTGTGAAATAGGACATGTTTTCAATGATTCCAATTATTTTGATATTTATTTCAGGTTTTCTAAACATGTTACCAGCTTTGCGACTGCCACAAAGGGCTAGTTCCTGGGGGGTAGTTATAAGAAGGGCTAGTGCCTCAGGAAACTTGTTGGCAATGGCAACTGACAGGTCTCCTGTGCAGGCTGGCATGTCGATAATGAGGTAATCCAGATCTTCCCAAAATGTCTTTTGAATAATTTGACGGATTGTTTCTTTGACAGCAGGAATCCTTCCTGTTTCCCCTTCCTTCGTTTTTATCATAAATCCCGGCGACATTACTTTCACTCCATTCTTTAAGATTGGAATAAAAAACTCTTTTTCCCCTTCCTGATAAATCTTTACCAGAGCATTATCAATACCAAATAAAATCGGCATGGAAGGACCAAAGAAGTCTGTATCAAGAATGCCGGTTTGAAAGCCTTGCTTGGCCAGCGATACAGCAAGATTAGCAGCAATAGTTGATTTTCCAACACCACCTTTACCGGATGAGACAAAAATTGTGTGCTTAATTCGATCAGTTTTTTTGTTCATAATTCAAGAGGCTTTTCAAATCGGTTTTGGTTCTATTTGGTGCATCTGATTTTGTAAATGAAAAAAAGTGCTGTTGTTACAATGATAATGAACAAGATAAAGAAACTTTCGAAACTTATTGTTTTAATCATCCATCCTCCCAATAAGGGAAACACTGCAGGAATTATATTGCCAGCTCCGGAAAATCCAGCGTAAATCGCCCGGTTGTGATTACCTGATATTTCAAGTAAAACCCCATTCATCGTTATGGAGTATAGTGCAAATACAATTCCACCAGCAAGAAATATCAGGAAGAAAGGAGGAGTGCTCTTAGGTATTAGAATCATAAGCGGAAGAGAGATGGCGAGTATATTGTTGATATACAGTAATTTGCAATATTTTATTTTTTTGGAGAATAAGAAAACGAGGATGCTGATGAGTACCGAGCCTGAAATTTTAAAGATTAGTAAAGTTCCCGTTCCACTACTATCCAGATGAAAATTCTCTTTTGCATAGAGTAGTACAAATGGTAAGAATCCTATGATAACTCCTTGAGTATTAACAAACCCTAGAAAGTAACCCAATCTTGGATTATTCTTTAGTTCCAAACGCATTATTTTGAGGAACTCATTAAAGTTACGAATACGCAATGTTGCCGGGATTGTTTCTCTAATATTCCAGAATCCAAGGGATGCAAGAGAAAGTGCCATGAATCCGATAAGGATGGCGTATGCATAATTAACAGGGAATTCAGAACTGGCAATTACATGCTTTGCGAGGAATGCAGAAATGACAAGCACTACTCCGTAAAGCATTTGTTTTGAAGAAAAAAAAGATTTTCTACTATCCTGTAAAATCGATTTACCCACAATATCAGTATAGCTGACATTGGCAAAGGCACCTCCAACAGCAAAAATTGTGATAAACAGAAAGATCAGCCAAAGTAAGTGGTTTTGATTATCTGTGCTAAGATAAAACAGGATTATGCCCAAACCCAGTAGCGAAAACATTCGCGTATTGATCCCAAATAAAAGGTATTTTTTTTTAAAAGGTTTGTTACTGACATAAGGAGCGAATAATATTTGTGTGAAGCTTGATCCCCCTGTCAGTATTGCAGCCATTAACCCGATATGCATTGAAGTTCCTCCAGCCTCAATTAGCATCGCAGGCACAATAGTGTCAATATCCAAAAAGCTTGTGGCCAATGCTAAAAAACCTGCATGCCAAAGAAAAGACTTGAAGTTTTTCTTTGATAATGCAGGAGTTATTTTTTGAACCATACCGATTAGTCTATTCTATCTTTGATTTTAATACCCCAAATTTAATCGTAAAAAGGTTATAATTAGTTTTTTTATTTCTCAATTCATCGTAAATCCAGTGCAAGTGCTTATTAATAATCTCTATGGCTTGTTCTGGCGATTCTTCGTACAGGATAATTGGAATGAAATGCTGGTTTACCATCTTAATGTTTTTCCCAAATTGCATTGACACAATAACGTTCACACTTTTATCATTCAGGAACTCGATTATTGCATTGCCTTTCTTTTTTGATCCGTGCTCCTGTACTTCATCGAATTGCTTGAAGATATTTATTTCTTCAGCAACCAGTTTCAGTTCATTCGATTCGACCTCGTACAGAAGGTATTTATCAGCATCTCCAAAATGATTCTTATTAAAGCGATTGGCTGTGTTTACTGCAAATGCAAATTTTAATTCCATAGTCAGGCTTTTATTTCATTGTGAATGATAGAAGAGACCCCGTTCTTGTCTTTTGGGTTGAACTTTTCCTTCTTCTTCAAGTGTTTCCAGATATTTGTTTATTTCATTAATATGTAATCCCAGAATTTTTTGTAGGTCATCAATTGTGCATGGGCGACGGGAAATGGTCTCCAGGATGGCTTCTTCAGTATCTTTTCGGTAGGCTTTGAGATTCTTTCGTTGTAATGTCGCAGCAATGATTTCCACCCGGTCAAGATTCCAATATTTAACAATGTGCTGAAGTTCATTCAGACTGGCTGCCCTGATGTCAGAAACTGTGCCAGGCCGGTCCAGGGTATTCAATTGGATTCGGTCAGGTTGAATTCTGATTAAAGCTTTTTTGAGCGCGATTAAATCTTTAATATTATCATTCATCCCGGGAATTATCAATATTTCCAACCAGATTTCTCCCTGGTATTCACTTTTGAAGTCGACCAGCCCTTGAATATATTGGGTAATACTAAGACTTGGTTCTGGCCGGTTGATTTTTTGAAAAGTATGGTTAGTAGCAACGTCTAAAGAAGGAAGTACCACACTGGCTTCCAGTAATTCTTTGCGGACTTGTTTGTCGTTCAGTAAAGTGCCATTTGTTAAGACTGCAATGGGTATATGTGGTTTTTTATCTTTACAAAAAGAAATAACATCTCCAATTCGTGAATTTAATGTAGGCTCACCAGAGCCTGAGAAAGTGATATAGTCAGGATCTGGATTATTCGAAAAATAGGCACTCAATTCTTTAATGATGTCAGACAACCGTATGTATTCCTTGCGTTCTGTGGTTAATTTGGTGGTTTGTCCTACCTCACAATATATACAATCGAGGGAGCAGACTTTTTTTGGCACCAAATCTACTCCTAAAGACATGCCTAAGCGTCGCGATGGTACTGGTCCGAATAAATATTTAAACATACTTAAGTCCTAATCATACGCCAATCTGGTATCTTTATCAGCCAGAGTTGGTTCAATCAATCTTTGCCACTCTGAAGTATCCCATGTTTTTAATTTCCTGTGAATTTTCATGTATTTTTCCGGAATGGGATGTGTTCCTACAACTACTTTCATGTCATACTTTTCTTTAATGAAATCACGGAAGTGCTCTATATACGGACAAGGAGGGTAACCCACCACAAATCCGGTTGCGAAATGAACTACTTCAGCACCATTTTTTTTCATCTCTTCAGGAGCATGTTCGATATTTCCCCCCGGACAGCCATCACAGGTTGTATAACCTACCAATTCGACCTGATCGTCTTGTTCGTATATGCTGAAAGCTCCTTCCCTGTTTTGAAGTGCTCTGAAACATTTTCCACCAGCACATGTATGGTACCGGTCACAGATGATAATTCCGATTTTTGTTTTCATAATGAATATTATTCTTGTTACAATGTAGAAATATCTAAAATAAAACCTTCCATTCCAACAGCTTGATTCCCCACGAAAACCGGATTAGCAGACAAAATGTGTCTTCCAATTGAACCATCTCTGCATTTTCGAATGGCAATTTTACCGGTAATTGTTTCACCTTTCATAACTGAGTTGAAGCTTTTCTCCAGGCTCTCAACCTCGTCAGGACTACGGGTAATAGAGTAATGCTTTCCTATAATCTGCTCTTTGTTTTCATATTTATACAAATCAAGCCAGGCATCATTTACTTCAACAATAATCCCATTATCATCCAAACGGTAATAACCGGCTCCACTGTTTCGAACTGTATAGTACATATGTTCCGACAAATCTTCTACTTCGTTGATATCCAGCACAAATCCTTCCATACCGATGACTTTGTCATCTTCGATAACCGGATTTGCTGATATCAGTTGTTTTCCAATTGACCCATCCATACATCTTCGGGTAGCCGGGATGCCATTGACAAACTCACCAAAAAGGACTCTTGAGACTAATTTATCCAGTTCTGCAATGTCTTTTTTATTTCTTGTAATGGAATAATGTTTGCCAATGATTTGGTCTCTTTGAGTACATTTGTAGAAATCAAGCCAGGCCTGGTTGACATCCACAAAAATCCCTTGCCTATCGATCCGGTAATATCCGGCCGCACTATCATCAACAGCTTGTTGTAAATGCTTAATCCTTTCTTCTTTTTCGTCAACATCAATTACCTCCCAGCCTGTTAACATAGCTTTGATACTGGTTAAAGGTGTTTCAGCAGTTGTTGTCAGGTAAACATGGGCTATTACAAAAGCTAGTAACAAAAATGCACCGAAGGTGTGGATAATCGCAACAAGACCTAATCCGTCTACATGGACCGGATTATTTGGATAAATGTAAAACATATAAACCAAGCCCGTTCCTACCTGTAATGGTATGACCATAAGCTTAAGTCCCAGATAAATAAACCTTTGTAATGGGTTGAATTTATTGTAAATAGTTTTATGTGTTGGATGAGGTGCTCCCTTAAATATACCGGTGATGTAATATGATATCTGAGCTTGAACCAGTTTTGTTGTAGGTATGTATTGTTTCCATTCACCAGTTGCAAAGTGCCAAAAAATGGCAAAAACAATTAATACCATAAGTGCCCACGCTGCCATGTCATGCCACTTGACAACATCTTCGAAGCCAAAAAGGCTAAAAGATCCATGAATTTCGAAGCCGGTTAATGCGAGAAAAAATATTAGCAAAGCCTGACTCCAGTGCCAGAACCGTTCAAATCCTTTATAAATGTATGTTCGTTTTTTCATCACTTTTTCAGATCTTAATTGTTTTTATTGCTAATAATTCTGAGAGTAGCATGAACTGCGACCCCTGCAAATGCCATGATAATTAAAAGAAAACCCAGTTTATCGAAGAAGGTACTCCTGTCTCTTCCTGGGAGATAAAATCCAGCAAGATTGGCCAGATGACCATTTCGGGAATGGCAATCTGAACATTTTAATGATTCTTCAGCTGGGGCAACCATATGATTGATTGGCCAGTACATCTCTGTTCTGGCAAAGGTGTATTCTCCGCTATAGGGAAGGTTGACACTTTCCATTCCTGCTCTTGCTGCCTGATCCCAGTTATAGCCTGTCCAGAAGGCTGTACTGTCCTTTCCAAAAAGGTGAGGCAAGATCAAAAGGTGATTGACCGGATCATAAATCTGGCGGCTTCTGTGAACTTTTACAGGAACGATTTTAGCATTTTTATCTGCATAACTTCCCTTCAGGCTGTTTACTTGAATAGCATTGATTGTGTCAACTTTATCTCCTAAAAGGTAATGATCTGCTTTTCCATTAAACCAGTAATATTCAGGTGTAACCTTGTTTTCCCAGATAAATGTTCCCTTCATGCTATGATAAGTCACATATCCGGCGCTATCTCTCTTTGTCAGAGTGCTCCCATCTTCATTAAACTGTCCTGCAGTTGACCAGTCCCAATTCATTTTTGTTGCACTGGCTTTTGCATATTTTGGGATATGACAAGTTTGGCAGGCAATTTTATTGCCGTGATCATTTAAGGTTTGGTTCTTATGCGGATTAGAAGTGTGGCATTTATCACACGAGATATTATCAGAATCATCAGATGAAACAGAGTATAAATTTCCCACGATATTATGCTCTTCGGCTACATGGCAGGCTACACAATCCATATTGGCACCATCTATTCCCATATGAACATCAATATCTCTGGAAACCTGATCTGACTCCATTGCAATATCACCATGCTTGACATTGTTCCCACCGCCACCAACAAAATGGCAAACGCCACAGTTTTGTCTGTTGGGAGAACCTACATGCTGAGCAATTAATGCATAATCTGGCGGCTCGAAGAGAGTATTGCCAAATTTTCTGGGTTCTTCAGTCGGATATCCGGCCCCTGAAGGGAATTTTTTATACGTGCCTGTTTGGTCATGACAGACTATGCAGTCAATATTTCTGCCATCTGAAAAATCGAAATTCTCATCTTCCCATCCATATCCGATATGACAACTTGTACAGCGTGCCTCATTGGAGGAAATGCCTATACAGAAATTATTGATCATATTCTTTTTGCCAATGTGCAATGTGTCTCCTGAATCAGTGATATACTCTCTGGCCCATGTCCAGTGAGAGGAGCGCATAATATCCTGTCCGGCCATATTATGACAACTCACACAGGCTGCGGTCACATCTTGTGGAGTTTTAAAATCCTGCTGTAGGATCTGAAATTTCTGATGGTCGACCCTGGAACCTGCATCTGCTTTGTAATTTACCAGCTTGATAGAGTGCTCAGTTACACTTTCAGCAGGCTTGTTGAAATATGCAATTCCTAAAATCCATGGAGTAATAATGGCCATGAATAAAACGAGTAATTTGATAAACTCTTTCTTAGATCCTTTTTCAATTCTCATATTACTACTTTTTTAATTCAGCTTCTTTTTTCTCAAATCTGGCTATCTCTTTTTTGTTCAGAATTCATGCAGTTCATTCTTCTTGTAAGCTTCATAAGCTTGTTTAACACTCATTTCTCCTGCACCAACGAACGACTTTACCCCAACTTTCTCAAGTACTGCTCCTGCATTTCCTCCGGGCCCGTTGCCAGTAATAAGAATAGTTGCTTCTAGCTCAAATAGTTTTTGAGCAGCAACTGGTCCGGCTCCATGAGCTGCACCTTCAGTTGCACTGTTGTCAAAATGAATGAGTTCATCCTTCTCTTCATCATATACCAGGAAGAATGCTGTTCTTCCAAATCTTGGATCCATAGGGGAGTCCCATTCAGTTCCTTTTGCTGTAAATGCAATTCTCATCTTTTATATGTATTTGTTAGTTATTGAATTCCAGGCTTTTGCTATGAGTTCAGATAGCTGTTTGTCTCCTATCTCCATAATGGTTTTGCCTAAGGTTATTGCTGCAGTAAACTTTTCATTATAAGGAAACTCAGCGATAAGAGCAATGTCGTTTTCGTTTAAGAAAGTCATGATTTCATTGCTTATCTGTGGATTGATATCTGATTTGTTAATTATACAGCCAGCAGGAAGATTGAAGTTTTTTATTAATTGGCAGACTCTTTCTAAATCGTGTAAGCCCGATACGGATGGTTCAGTTACCAGTACCACAAATGATGCACCGCTTAGTGAGGAAACTACCGGACATCCAATGCCTGGTGAGCCATCAACCAAAATAAGTTCTTTGTGCTGGCTTTCAGCAATTTGCTTGGCTTCATTTTTTACTTTTGCAACCAGTTTTCCTGAATTATCCGCCCCAATATTTAATTTGGCGTGAACCATTGTTGCCTGAGTCTTTATGGTGGAGGTATACCACTCACCAACTTTTGGGATGTCATTTACAATGGTTTCAGTTGGACAAACACGGGCACAATAACCACAGCCCTCACAACTAACAGGATCTACGATGTATTTACCATTGATAATGGAAATGGCGCCATATCGACAAACATCGAAGCACTTTCCACAAGCAATACAATCATCCTGAATAATGCGCGCAGTTTCACCACTGAAGAAGTCTTCTTGCTTAGCGAAATCGGGCTGCATCAGAAGATGCATGTCAGCTGCATCAACATCACAGTCTGCAAGAACCAAGTCAGGCCCAGCCAGATAAGCAAATGCCGCTGTTATTGAGGTCTTGCCTGTACCTCCTTTTCCGGATATAACAACGATTTCTTTCATTGATGCACTTCGATTTCAAGTTCTATCAGGTAGTTCTCAATTTCTTTTAATGCCTTTTCCATTTCAGGTATCTGTTGATATAGCAATTCACCGCGAGAGTATAATTCAGCTATTTTTCGACTATTAGGGATTTTTGCAAGGATTAAAATGCTCTCTTGTTTACAATAATCAATAACATCATCGTTACCAAGCCCATAGCGATTGACAACAACAGCAAAAGGTTTTTTAAGACTCCTTATGGTTTCAACCGCAAGTTGAAGGTCATGTAATCCGAAAGGAGTGGGCTCAGTGACCAGAATGATGAAGTCGGAGTCTTTGGTAGCCTCAATTACCGGGCAGGATGTTCCAGGAGGAGCATCAAATATTTTAAACCGGGCTTTAGGGAAATGTTGGTCTGCATAGTCTATAGTTTGAGAAATTAGTGGTACGGCCTGTTCTTCACCTACATCAAGGCGACTTTCGACAAAGTTGAGCTTCCCTCTTTTATACAAACTTAGCTGACCCATTTTTTGCGGTATCATTGGTAGGGATGAAGTCGGACATAACTCTGAGCACGCATAACAGCCATGACAAAGTTGCGGGAAGACTAATATTTGATCCACTAAGCGGATTACAGCATTGAAATTGCAAACTTCCTGACATAGTCCACATAAAGTACAGGCTTCTTTCTTCCATTCAGGAACCATTTTATATTTCTGTTCTGTGTCGATTAGTTCTCCACGTATAAACAATCCAGAATTGGGTTCCTCAACATCTAAGTCAGCCAATACAACCTCAGCTCTTTCAGCTAGAAATGCTGAAAGATTAGTAGAAAGGGTGGTTTTTCCTGTTCCTCCCTTTCCACTGGCAATAGAAATTCTCATAAACTCTTTTGAGTGTTTTCAATCGTCTTTTGATTTGGAAAGTTGCTTTTCCAAATAGGACAATTGATCTTTTAGTACTCTGATTTCATTTTCAATCAGGGTTTTCTCAGAAACAGATTGTTCATTGATGTAATTCGTGTTTTGATAACCTTGCCCGAATCCAAACCTTTGTCCCTGACCACGCATTCCAAGCCCTCGCCCCTGGCCTCGTCCGCCGCCGCCACCAAATCCACCTCTGAATCCTCTTCCAAATCCTTGTCCCGGATTTGCCTGGTTATTTGTAAATCCTGCTTGATTATTGCCTGTACAATAACCTTGTGCCCTGCCTGTCATTGGTCCATCGCCAGATGGACCTGTTTTGTTACCTCTTGGCATTTTTTCCTCCTCTTTTTGAATGTGATTGAATCCTATTTGTACAACATGCGCCATGACCAAATCCTCCTGCCAGATTCTCCAACTCAGTGGAAGAGCAGCTTGGACATTCAGATAATGGCATATCTATGCTGGTTTTAAACATATGCCCACAATCGAGGCAGCGAATAATATTGTTTTTAAAATGAATATTCCCTCCATCGATAGTCAACAGTTGTCCCCTGATCAGAAAAGTTGCAATTTTATTTCTGGCTCTATCTATTAAACGGCTAAAGGTAGAGCGTGAGATTTCCATTTCCAGAGACCCCTCTTCGTGAGACATTCCCTTAAAATCAGCTAGCCTGACCGCTTCGAATTCATCCAGGGTAAGAAATCGTTGTTCCAGATTTTTCCCTGCGACACCTGTTGGCTTAAACTCGACAAAGAGTGGGGGCTCGTGTACTGTTCGATTGTTTTTCGGTCGTGGCATACGACAAAGGTAATGAACGTATGTGCAAAATGCAAATTATGCTTTAGCCTACACGAAGTAATTGCTCCAGATATTTTTTGTCCAGAATTTCAAAATCTTTGCCTTTTATTTTAAGAATCTCCTGTTCTTTGAACTGACTTAAAATGCGTGAAGTACTTTCTTTTGACAAACCTGACAATTCAGCCAATTCCATTCTTGAAATTGTCAAACGAAAAACCCGGCTATAATAAATTTCATTAACCAGATAAAGAATAGTTTCTGCGATACGGGCCTCCATATTCTTGTAGATCACATTGACAATCCTATCAGAGAACCGGCGTTGGAGCTGATTGAAGTGTTTGATGAGCTTGGGAACATTGCCCTTATTCGATAACATGATATGCTTAAAAGCTGCAATGTCAATCAAGCAAGCTTTGGAATCAACAATAGCAATGCTGGTACGGTACAGCATATCATCTTCGAAAATGGCCGGGAAATCAATAAATTCATAGGGTTTGATCAATTGCAAAATGAAATTCTTTCCATTATTTCCTTCTACCATTATTTTGGCCATTCCATTTACTAAGAAGATCATGTATTTGGATTCTGTTCCTTGCTTATATATAGTTTCTCCTGCTTTGAATACAATTTCCCGCTTGTTTTGCATGAGGAATTCTGATTCCTTATCTGATAAACCATTGAAAAAGCACTGTTCACGGGTTGAACAAAATCCGCATTGCATTATGGGTTTGAGGCCTTCCATACTAATTGGTTCTTTCAAAAAATGAGATATCTCAATTCATTAATGGTTAAATCTCATTATTCATTTGAAGAACCATTATCAATTATTTTCAATTTTGTCACGAATATTACAATAGTACACAAATTTGGATCAAATAGAATCAAGATTCGGGACAATTTTTAAACGGGAGGCTATTCTGTCAGCAGCTCGTAATTACAAAACCCATGCACTGGTTTTATATGCTAAGGATCCCTTCCCTGGGTATTATTGTTCTGAAGAAAATCCATCTGACAGCAGTTGCAAAGAGCAATCCATTTACCTGCCGGTTTATTCAGGATCTTTGCCTTCTGAAGATCATTTATGTCGAACCTGCTTAGAAGCTAAAGCAAAATTCCAGATTTCATCTTGCCCGGCTCGTTTTTCTTTGGTAGGCAAAATCGTTAAGGGAATTCGGCTGAAGAATATTGAAATGGATAAAGTCAATTCTGTTGTTGAATTTTTCGAATCTACAGGTTTGCAGTTTTATTCAGAAAAAAAGATTGGCACATTTCTGAGCCATATTTACCTTAAAGCATTTTTTGATGTTAAACTGATTTCAGATCAAATATATCAGAACACCCTTAATCAGGACCTGTATTATTTGGTAATCCCTGAGCCTGTTGAATGGAGTGTTTTTGAACGATTGTGTACTTTTCAGAAATCCAGAACAGATTTTAAAAACTATGATGCTGCCTTAGGGTACTGGTACACTCAACCTGTTTTTACCGATTTCATTCGTATTTATGGGATGGATTTGTCTATAGACAAATTGTTGAGTATTCGTAACGAATATTTACGAAACAATATGGCTTTCAAGGAATCTAAAATTATGATTTAAGATATTGGTAATGAAGTTAAAAGCAATTTCAATAATGTTTTTCGTCTTGATGGTAGTCTGGATGATATTGAATAACTCTCTTGCGATCGAAATCTGGCTAACAGGAGGAGTAGTTTCGTTATTTCTGGCACTCCTTCTTTGTGGCCACTGTGGAGTTTTTCAGGGAGTGAATTTAACACCCAAAGCTCTTTTATATACTGTTGTATATTTATTTGTGTTTCTATTCGAATTGGTGAAATCCAATGTGCTTATCGCCCTGATGGTATTAACACCTTCTTTACCTATTAATCCAGGTGTTATCAGGGTTAAAACAGTTCTTAAATCAAAAATGGCACGGCTAATCCTTGCTAATTCTATTACGCTGACTCCTGGTACATTCACCATCGATCTTATTGATGATACACTGTATATTCATTGTGTAGATCTTGAAGGTGAAGATCATGAGGCCTATGCCAAGTCAATTATCAGAAAATTTGAAAAATACCTGGAGGTGATATATGGTTAATACTTTACTGTCTGTATCGTTGCTGATTATAGCACTATCATTTATTCTAATTGTCATCCGGTTTTTAATTGGAACAACAATTGCCGACCGAATTATTGCCTTGGATGTTCTCACTGTGAGCTCTATCGGCATGTTGGTGATATTAGCTCAGATGTTTGAGCGGGTAATATATCTGGATGTGGCTATCGTATATGGTATATTAAGTTTCATTGGTGTGATTGTCATGGCCAAATACATGGAAAAATCGTTATAGTATGGATTATTTAGCTCTCATTGGATCTGTTCTGACCCTGATAGGTACCATTTTTATGTTTCTGGCAGCCCTGGGTCTGTTGAGAATGCCAGATGTATATAACCGTATTCAGGCGGGAACAAAAGCCTCTACTCTTGGCTCAGTGTTGACTTTGCTTGGAATCGGACTTATCCAGCCGGATTGGCTGTTGAAGATAGGCTTACTTATCATCTTTATTCTATTGTCAAATCCAGTTTCCTCACATGTTCTTGGCCGGGCGGCTCATCACAAGAAGTTGCCTATGTCCGCTAAAACTGTTGTTGACCATTTGACAGAGGACCAAACCTCGCCCAAAAACTGACAAAATGATTTATCTCATTCTATTATTGGTGTTTGGATTGATTATGATTATCATGGCATTTACCGCCATCCATCACAAGAACTTGCAAGTTGCTGTTATTGCCTCAGGCATTATCAGTCTGCTGGCTTCGGTTATTTATGTTTTTTTGGCTGCACCTGATGTTGCCATCACAGAAGCATCTATCGGTAGTGCCTTAACCGTAGTCATTTTCTTTTATGTACTAAACAAAATACGCCATAGTCATGATCAGGAATAGTTTATTAATACTGTTATTGGCCGGATTGGGCTGGATATTATTCCAGGAGTTTGATTCATTCAAAGGGAGTGATCAACTGAATCCGGTGGCTGAATACTATGCCACACAGGGGCCTCAAGAAGTAGGTGCAGCTAACCTCGTTACATCGGTTGTTGTTACATACAGGGGTTTGGATACTCTTGGAGAGGTAACCATTCTATTTCTTACAGCCGCCATTGTGGGCCTTCTTTTTAAGAGAGAATCCGAATCCGAAAACGATGATATATTTGGTACCAGCGAGATTCTTCTAACAGCTGGTAAGATATTGGTTCCAATGCTGATACTGGTTGGAGTATACATTTTCATTAACGGCCATTTGACTCCCGGAGGAGGATTTCAGGGTGGGGCTGTTCTTGCATCTGCACTGGTACTGGCTGCTCTGACTTTCTCTGATGTTTCTGTAAAGCATAAGGTGCTTGAAATTGTAGAGTCTTTTTCAGGAATCAGCTTTGTGTTGCTGGGAATACTCGGTATTATCTTAGCCGGTGGTTTTCTGGATAACAGAATCTTCTCATTAGGAACATTTGGCCACTTATTCAGCGCAGGGGCAATTCCAATTATTTATAGTCTGGTCGGATTGAAAGTCGGCGCTGAACTATCCAATATTGTTTTAACGATGAAATCACCACAGAAAGGGGGAGATCATGTTTAATTTGAACTCTCTCAATATCGAAACTGTCAGTATGGGCATTGGTATTATCCTGTTTGTACTGGGAATCTGGGGGATCGTTTCCCAGAGAAATATCATTAAGATTATAATTAGTTTTTCCATTGTTGACACAAGCATTCACCTTATACTGGTTTCAATAGGTTATATCAGAGGTAAATCAGCTCCAATTATTGATGCAGCAATTTCAAAAGATAATGCTGCAAATGAAGTAGTTGATCCTTTACCTCAGGCCTTGGTGCTTACAGCCATAGTTATTGGCTTGGGTATTACAGCTCTCATGCTGAGTTATGCCCTGAGAATGTATAAGGAGAATAAGTCATTGGACATCAATAAGTTTAAAGCATTGAAATGGTAAGTCCTATTAGTTCCATAGCCGTATTACTGGGAAGTGCCTTCCTGGTTGGATTATTCAGAAAGAGCTCATATTCAATTGCCCAGCTGCTGAGTTTGCTGGCGATAGCATTTCCTTTATTTGTTTCAGCCCAATGGCTTATTTATTTTATGGGAAATAGCAATGAAGCTGTAATGTTGTACACAGCAGGTGCCAAGCCGCCCTTCTCGGTTTCTTTGCAAATCGGACTGGCTGAGGCTTTTCTAACTCTTGCAGTCAACTTACTGGCCTTTTTGAGTGTGATTTATTTAATGAAACCATTCAGGGAGTTAGGAGCCAAAGCTCTGGCACTCATGCTTATCCTGGTAATGGGATTGAATGTGATCATCTTAACCCGAGATATTTTTAACCTTTTCGTTTTTCTGGAGATTGTATCAATAGCGCTGATAGGTTTGATTCTTTTGGGTAAAGGGAAGCATACTTATTCAGCAGGTTTTAAGTACCTGATAGCTATCGCTATCATTTCATCCTTTCTTCTTGTCGGAATAGCTTTTGTGTATTATTTCGGTTCTACTCTGAATATTGATGACTTCATTGCACAAAATCAAGTGGCCACTAAAGGCCTGAGTACGGCATTGTTCTTATTATTCATTGCTGTTTTACTCGAATTGAAGCCTTTCCCGGCTAATGGTTGGGCCATCGATCTATATGAAGCTGCCCATCCGGGAGTCGGGGCATTGATATCAGGTGGTACTGCAACAGCCTCATTGTACGTTTTGTACAAAGTATTGCCGATGGGTGCAGACTATTGGTCTGATGTTCTTATTTGGGTTGGCTTAATAAGTTTCCTTGGATCCAATATCCTTGGAATCAGTCAGAAAAATGCCAATCGATTGTTGGGGTATTCTTCAATCGGACAAATTGGTTTACTCGTGGCTGTTATAGGATTCTCAGAGCAGCTTGGTCAGAATTTTGAAGTAATCTTCTTTAGCTTGTTTATTAGCCATTTTCTTGCTAAGGTTGGCCTGTTCTGGCTATCAGGGTGGGTAGGCAAGACGGAATTAACTGCATGGTCAGTATTACGAACAAAGCCATGGCTTCTGCTTGTTTTCGGTATATTTTTATTTACCCTGATCGGTTTTCCTCCATTCCCATCTTTCTTTGGTAAATGGCAACTCATCGTTGATTTGGCTGATGGACAAGGCTTTAGCTGGATTGTATTGATATTGGCTGGTTCACTTTTTGAAGGGATATACCTTTTCCGATGGTTAGGTTATGCAATAAAAGGTGAAAAAAGCTCTGAAGCCAAGCCTCTTATTGATTGGCAAACAGCTCTTCCAATAGCGATTTTTGCATTGCTCATCATAGGCGCAGGCTACGTTTCAAATCAATGGATGCCTATGGGGCAAAGCATTAATTTGATACCAGTATTTTTTATCCTGGCCTTATTTGTTCTCGATTTTCTACCTGCATGGATAAAAAATACTCTTTCGATTGCTGGTCTGGCTGTATATGGATATTTGCTTTATCCTGAGCTTTCCGATGATACCCTCAGGATGGTATTTGCTGTAATCTTTCTCGGTGGCGGAATATTAACCTTGATTGCCGGATACTCAGTAAAAGGTAAAAGGGCAGGATTTTTTCCATTTGCGATGATGATGTTTGCCGGACTCATGGGTTTGGTTGAAGCAAATAATCTGCTTCAGTTCTTCTTTGCATGGGAGTTGATGACTCTGGGATCGTACGTGTTAATTATCAGAGGCAAACGTTCAATGGTACATGCATATAACTATATGTTATTCTCATTGGGTGGAGCCTACTTAATTTTCATGGGTATTGCAATGGCAACAGTCGGCCAGGATGGGATCTCTCTTGAAATTCTCCGTACTACTGCTTTCCCGGGCTGGACTTATGCCTTGATGGCTATTGGGTTCCTTACAAAAACTGCAGCTCTGGGATTTCATATATGGCTACCAGGTGCTCATGCAGAAGCCGAATCAGACGTGTCT
This sequence comes from Bacteroidota bacterium, assembly GCA_034658635.1. Taxonomy (GTDB): domain Bacteria; phylum Bacteroidota; class Bacteroidia; order Bacteroidales; family UBA12481; genus JABHCC01. Next base: position 54,165 of record JAYEFL010000409.1, read on the forward strand.
CCTATGGTTTCAGGTATTCTCTTGAAAGGTGGAGTGTTTGGTCTTATTGTTTTATTCCTTGCTATGGGAGGTGAGCAGGCACAATCTAATCCATTAATATATGTTCTGGGTTGGTTGGGTGCAATTACTGCCCTGATCGGGAATCTGATTGCTGTTTTCCAGGAGGATGCTAAAAAATTGCTGGCTTATTCGAGTATTGGTAACCTTGGTTATGTGCTTTTTGCTCTTGCATTTATGAGTAATGTAGGCTGGATGACAGCTATTACATATTCACTGAACCACTTTTTGTTTAAAACTTTACTCTTTCTTGCAATAGGTGGAGTGGTTCTTCGGGTTAAAACCCATAATATGCATGAGATGGGTGGGTTAATTAAGCAAATGCCCTTGAGTTTTATTGCCGTTTTGATTGGCATAATTACTCTTGCCGGTATTCCTCCTCTCTCTGGTTACGCTGGAAAATGGTTATTCTACAATGCTGTCATAGCACAGGGCTGGTATTTTCAGGGAGCTATTGTCTTCTTTGCCGGAACCATTGCCTTTTTATACTGTTTTAAACTGATCTATGCGGTTTTCCTTGGACAACCAAAAGATAAGTTCAGAAAGGTGAAAGAAGCTCCGGTATGGTACATCATTCCCCAACTTATTCTGATTGTCGGAATTATGGTTTTCTCAGCTCGTCCTGATCTTATTCTGAAGCCTGTTGGTGAGTTGCTCTCAGGTGCAGCATATTTCCCTACTGACCCGCTAAATTGGGAAAATGTAACTGCTAGCACTAATTTGGGTTATTGGAGTGGATATAAGATTATGCTTGTGATTGGAGTTATGTTTGTTGTACTCCTGACCTGGCTACTGCTGATGAGTCGTAAGGCTCAGAAAGTAAAGCAGTTTGATATTGTTTATGCAGGTGAAACACCATTTACACCCGGAACAACCCACTACTCCCATAACATGTTTGCACCCTTTTATAAAGCAATTGGATTTCTGGCTTTACCTATGATTACTCAATTCTGGAATACGGTCAATAATACGGTTCATGAGCTTGCAGACAGTGCACGAAAAATTTATTCTGGTAACGGGCAAAGTTATTTGGTTCATATACTTGCCTATGTTGTAATTGTTTATCTGATATTATTTTAACCATGGATATTGTTAAAAAAATAGGATTCGTTTTGCTCGGCCTGTTCATTGTATTGAACTGGGGATTACTCATGGCCGGGATAATGAGAAAAATTATCGCACGCGTGAGCATGCGACGTGGGATTAAGATCTTTCAGCCCTACATCAACCTGATAAAAAATTACAGCATCAGATCTCAGCTGACTCATGGTATAATGTTTTACCTGGGACCTGTCTTCAGATTGTCAGGTGGAGTTGGAATATTCCTTTTCATGCCAATGATATATGGCTCTGAAATCTGGAATAATTTCTCCTTCACAGGCGACTTGATTCTGATTGCTTATTTTATGTTTTTCGGGATGCTGGGAATGGCTTTAGGAGCTGGCGAAGGTGGACATCCATATTCGGCAATCGGTATTTCACGGGGTTTGGCTCAATTTACTGCCATTGAATTGCCCCTGACTCTGGCTATTTTATCTATTGCTATTCAATACCAATCCTTGTCTATAACTGAAATTGTTGCAGCTCAGCAAGGTGGTATATTGAACTGGACATTATTTACTAATCCATTGGCAACTGGTGCAGCTATGATCTCATTCCTTGGTGCGATGGGACACTCTCCGTTTAATGTGGTTATGGCTCCCCAGGAAAATCCGGTAGGACCACCAACTGAGTACCACGGAACCTTCCTGGGTGTATTGCAAACTAATCGTGCAATCCTGCATGTTGTTGAAGCAGTTTTGTATATGAACTTATTCTTTGGCGGAGCAAGCAATTGGATTGAACTGATTGTCAAAACCTTCTTTATCTATTTCTGGTCAGTATTTGTGGGAATGGTTTTCCCGCGTTTCAGAGTAGATCAATCCATCCCCTGGCTTTTGAAACTGCCAGTGCTTCTGGGAGTGGCGGCTATAATTGTATTTGTTGTGTAAAACAGAATTCCATGACAGAAGAACTAAAAGATAAAATCACAGAACAGGCAGAGGATAAATTTCTCGCACCTGAGAATCGTAAGCATACTGTTACCGGTCCTGAAGGCGAAATTATCCATGTTGATCCCTTGCAGGATTACTATTGCAACGAAAGGCCTAATGCTGAGGATCCTAGAAATAAGATAGTTGAAAAATTTCTGAACTGGGCCCGGGCTGAATCTCTTTGGGTATTGGGTTTTGGAACAGGT
>JAYEFL010000410.1:0-6899 GCA_034658635.1 Bacteroidota bacterium
GTTCCGGCACCTGAGATTACTACGTTTTTTCCATTTAGATCTGATGCCCTGCGGGTGGAATGCGCTCCAACAGCAGCCGGTTCAACCATTGCTCCTTGTTCAAAGCTCATTGAATCATCCAATATTACAACACGGTCTTCAGGAACGATAAAGAGATCCTGTGCAACGCCTGGAGCCTGAAATCCTTGTACTTCAAGATTCTGGCATGCATTGTATTGTCCTCTTAAACAGGGGCCACAGGTTCCGCAAACCAATTGTGGACGAGCAGTGATCTTCATGCCTGTTTTAATACTCTTAACCTGACTACCAACAGCCTCCACTATTGCTGAGTATTCATGTCCTTGCACCACAGGGTAGGGAGTGGCTGGGTGTTGACCATGATATACATGGATATCGCTACCGCAAACTCCTATCCTCATGATCCTGATTAGTACCTCATTTGGATTAAGGCTTTCTGGTAACAGATCCGGAATATTTTGGAATACAAGGTTCCCAGGTTTGTGCATTATGGCTTGGCGCATACTGTTCTCATGTTTAGAGAATGAAATATAAAACAATCAGGGTTAATATCAAGAATAATGCAAGTAATCTGGGATCACTCCATCCTTTTAATTTTCCAGTTGTTATTACTGCTAACGGACTCTTCCATGTATATTTTTCAATAACTTCTGCTGAGCTTTTTGTAGAAACATAGCTCACAAGAAAATAAATGAAAGTACAAATAACAAATAACCACCATGCTTGCATCATAAATGGCATATTTAAACCATGAGTGAGATACATTTGTCCGCTAATAGGCTCAAAATCTAGGCAAAAGGCTGTGAGTCCCAATGCCAGTCCTGCAATCAGAGTGATTATGGCTGCAGCGTTTGTTCCTCGTTTTGAGAAAACTCCGAACAAGAAAACTACGGCAACAGGTGGTGCGATAGCTGATGCGATTTTATTAATTGCTTCAAAAATACTGGAAAACTGATCTCCTTGTGTTGACCATATCATTGCCAGAGCCATCACCACAATTGCAGCAATTCTTCCTGATTTTACTTGCTGTTTATCAGTAGTATCAGGTTTTAGTCGCTTCACAATATCCAAGGCCACCAGAGTAGCTGAACTGTTGAGAGCGGCTGCTATTGTGCTCATTAAAGCGGCAAGCAATGTTGCGGCCATCAGTCCTTTTAGTCCAACAGGCAAAAGCTGATTGATGAGTACCGGTAAGGTTTGATTAGCATCGTTTCCGATCAGATCGGGGAATAAAACATAGGCAAAAACACCTGGGAGGACTAGGAAAAATACGGGTAATATTTTCAAGAATCCAGCAAAGAGAGGGCCTCTTTGAGCGTCTTTCAAGGTTTTGGCACCCAAAACTCTTTGTACGATAGTCTGATCAGAACACCAGTACCATAATCCCAAAATAGGATAGCCTAACAAACAGGCGTACCATGTTAATCCCGATTCAAATCCACCATCACCAAGAGCCTTAAGACTGGATTGTGTGTGAAGCATGCTCATTTGTCCGGGCTTCAGCATTGCTTTCAGCTCAGCAAGAGTGTGAATGCCCTTATCAGGCAAGGCCAAAGCGGCGATTACTGTCAGTACCACGGCTCCTGTAAGCAGTAATACTGTCTGTATACTTTCAGTAATCACCACAGCTTTTAGTCCGCCCAGAACCGTATAGATAATTGTTACCAGGGAAATAATCAGGATAGAAACCAGCACAGGGATGCCGAAAAAGGCATGAAAAACAACTGCTCCGGCGTAAAGACTCAGGCCAATGTGGACAAAAAGGGCTCCGATAATAGCGATGAAGGCCATTACAGTTCTGGCTACGGGGCCGTATCGTTTTTCCATAAACTCGGGCAGGGTGGAGATTTTACTCTTAAAATAGAATGGAGCAAATACCAATCCTAACATGATCAGAGTAACCGCTGCCAGCCATTCAAAATTCCCCCATACCAGTCCTTCATTGTATCCGGCAGCTGCAAGTCCCACAAGGTGAATGGTCGATATGTTGGAAGCGAAAAGAGCGGCACCAATAACCGGCCATTTAAGCCCACGTCCGGCCAAAAAGTAGCGTTCGCTCGACATGTTCTTCAGCTTCACAGAGAATATTCCTATCGACAGAATTCCTACCAGATAGATTAGAATAATGATTGCATCAATTGTACTAATCATAGTAAATATGGTCTTGAAAGGTTAATGCCTTTATTATTGTTAATTAGAAACTACCTTAATGGATGTGGCACAAAACTACAAATAATCAATGATTGATTAGGGTAATGGACAAAATAATCCTATTCTTTGTTAATATGGTTTACTTTTGTTCCTGCCAAAATTGAACAAAGTAATTTGGAGTTTGTTATCTTTGTCTGGTTAATAAGACCTATGGGAAAGCAACAAATCCAAAAGGTTGATTCTGAAGTAATGAATAGAATCAATCGGCGCGTAATACTTCAATTTATCCGTCAGAATCATTCAATAAGTAGAGCTGAGTTAGTTAAAATGACTGGTTTGGCTGCACCTACTGTTTCCCGTATAGTCGACAGGCTTGTCAACGTTGAGCGGCTTGCCCGTTATTGTGGTGTTGGAAATAGTAATGGAGGCCGTCCGCCTGTAATTGTTGAATTTAATGCTAGAGGGAGATATGTTCTGGGTATTGACCTGGGTGCTACATTTATACGTGGTGTGTTGGCCGATTTGGACGCAGAGATTGTAATGGAGGTACAGTTACCAACAGGTAAGGAGGATGGATATGATGCAATTATCAGTAATCTGGTAAGTGTTGTTGAGCGTTTGTTATCGAATCGTGGACTAGATACTGATAGTGTTATAGGTTTGGGCGTTGGTGTTGCCGGCTTGCTGGATAAAGAAAAGGAAGTAGTGAAGTTTTCACCAGACTTTGGTTGGCGGAATGTGAATTTCAAAGATGATCTGAAGGCGAGAATCTCGATTCCTCTTTTCATAGAGAATTCAACCAGGCTAATGGCTCTGGGAGAAAAAGGATATGGCCAGGGTAAAGACCTTGGAAATTTTATTGTTGTTAATGTGGGATATGGTATAGCTGCCGGGATTGTAGTGGAAAGGCAGCTTATTGACGGTGGCAGAGGTTTCTCAGGGGAGTTCGGACATATGACAATTGAACCCGATAGTGATGTGGTTTGTGATTGTGGTCGGAATGGGTGTCTTGAGGCTTTAGCTTCAGGACGTAGTATTGGATATACAGCCAGCCAGAATCTTCCTGAAGGTAATATGCTATTCGAAATGTGCGATGGCAAGCCAGAGCGTATTGACGCAAAAATGGTTTTTGAAGCATTTAAAGCGGGAGATGCCTTCGCTGAGAAAATTTGCATGAATTCTATAAAGTCACTAAGTGTTGGTATTGCAAATCTTATTCATTTACTCGACCCCACACATGTTTTTATCGGCGGTGGAGTTAGTTTGAATGGAAAGCTATTCTGGGATCCTCTGTGTAAAGAAATTAAGAATCGTGTGCTATTACCTAACAAAAGCGTTAAGATTCTTCCCGCCGAATTTAAAGGATATGCTACTGTGATTGGCTCTTTAGCAATGGTATTGGATGCTATCCTGGAGCTGGATATTCGATGATTAAAAGAGATTTTCCGAAACTTATTAATATTATGTAAAAAAGAAATCGTAACTTGCAGATACAAACCTGCTGTTACTATGGAGCCAGTCTGTTTTCGAGTCCCCCGGCAATTGGAGCAAACTATACGAGTAGAATATTGGGAATTGCCTTTTTTCTACAGGCCATATCATTTCCACCGTGAATGCCAGTTATCTTACATATTAAACAGTTCAGGATCCGTATATATTTCCAATTCATGCATCCCTTTTGCGAAGGGTGACATGTTCCTTTTAGGTAAAAACCTTCCCCATGTTTTTCGTTCAGAAAGTGCATCGGATGTTAAATCGCCTTCTGATAATCCAGCAAGGGCTATCAGTGTGTTTTTTGATTTTGATCAGTTTATGGAAATTTTGGCTAAGCTTCCGGAATCACGCAGTTTGCAAAAATTACTAATTGATTCAAAGTTTGGAATAAAAACCAGTTTGGCTAAAGGATCTATCCTTGAGAAATGGATGATGTCACTTAACCAGGCGCAAGGATTCGACCAGGTTATTTCTTTGATCAAAACCCTGGCGCTTTTTGCAGATGCCAAAACAATACAATATATTTCCCCCCATTCTTTACCTATAAAGGATCCTTTGGATGGGAAAAGGCTTGATCGGGTATTTGATTTCATCCAGATTAATTATTTCAACCCTATAGCATTGGAGGAAGTTGCCTCGCATATCAATATGACTCCAAGTGCTTTTTGCCGGTTCTTTAAGAAAAAGACTCAAAAGACTTTTACTAACTACCTGATAGAGATTCGTATAGCCAGGGCATGCAAGTTGCTCATACAGAATGATTTTACAGTATCTGAAACTTGCTTCGAGAGTGGTTATAATAGTACTTCAAATTTTCATCGACACTTCAGAAGGATAACTGGTTTGTCTCCAAATGAATACAAAAGAAAAATTCTGAATATTGATTAAGCTTGTTAATCATTCCGTTTACTGCTTCACCAGATTATTCCCCTTCCTTATTTATACTTTATAAGAAAATATTAGTTTTCGTCAATAGAGCGGAAGAAGGGGTCAATATGGTGACCGAAAAGCGAGCAGCTTAGCTCTAATTTTAATTTGTAATTGGAAAGTCAACCAAATCTTAAATTGTTATACTATGAAACAACGATTATTATTTTTATTGCTGGCAATGTTTTGCGCCATTACATCATTTGGCCAAACACGTCAGTTAACAGGAACAGTGACGTCCCAGGAAACGCTCGAGGCTATACCTGGTGTCACTGTCAGGATTAAGGAAACTGGCCAGGGTACCATTACGGATGCAAATGGGCTATTCACGATCTCATTCGATCAGCAACAGGGCACTTTGGTGTTTTCATTTATTGGTTTGGAAACTACAGAGGTTTCCATTAGCTCTTCAAATCTTTACAATGTCATTTTGAAGCCAGATGTGTTAGGTTTGGATGAGGTGGTGGTTACGGCTCTTGGTATTTCCCGGGAGAAAAAGACCTTGGGATATGCTGTGCAGGACATTGGTGCCATGGAATTATCCCAGGCTAAAGACAATAACATTGTTAATACACTTTCTGGTAAAATTGCAGGTGTTCAGGTAACAAGTGGTGGTAGTACCGTTGGTGCATCATCCAGAATCATCATCAGAGGGAATGCTTCTTTTGCTGGAAATGAGCCCCTCTTTGTAATTGATGGTACTCCCATTTTTAACAATACTACCAATATGGGTGGTGCTGGTGGTATCGACTGGGGAAATACCGGTGCAGATATCGACCCAAATAATATTGAGTCAATGACTGTACTGAAGGGTGCGAATGCTGCAGCCCTATACGGTAGCCGGGCTACAAACGGTGTTATACTGATTACCACTAAAAAGGGAAATAAAGGAAGAAAATTGGGTGTTGATGTTACCAGCTCGTTGGTTTTCGATCAGCCGGCCTACTTCCCTGCATTCCAAAATGAATATGGTGGAGGATGGAACGGTAGCGAGTATCTGTATGATCAATACAAGGCTGATAATCCGGGATATAACAAAAGCTATGCCGAATATGCAAAGGAATTTGGATACAATTATGTTGATGGTAACGGTGGTGGTGTAAACGATGGTTGGCCCATTAACTGGGGTCCACGTATGGATGCCGGATATAACCTTGATCAATGGTCAACAGGTGTTAACAGCCCTTATATTAGCCGTCCGGATAACTATAAAAATTTCTTCCAAACTGGAGTTAATCTTGAAAATTCAGTTGCAATATCTTCAAATAGTGCAAAAGCTTCAGGACGATTATCCTTTACCAATTTGGATACTAAAGGGATAATTGACTTTACGGATCAAAGTCAAAATACAATTAACGGTAGTCTTACCCTGCGTCCAACAGACCGCCTAACAGCTGTTACAAATTTTACATTTCTGACAAAAGAAAGTAATAATATGCCGAATAACGGATATTCGGGAATCGGCGTTGACTTTGCATGGTTGCAACGTGATTATGACATGCTTTATGCCAAGCAGTTATTCGAGGATCAGGGAAATGCCGGTCACATTTATCCAAGCTTCGATAATCCTTACTATAATTTAAGGAACCTTACAGGTTTTAAACGTGATCGTCTTTATGGCAACATGAGCCTTGACTATAAACTTACAGATTGGATGTCAGTAATGCTTAGAGGAGGAACAGATTTTTACAATGAGTATCGTAAAGATCTTTCCCAATCCGGAACCTCGGGAAATATACGTAGAGGAAGAGGTGGTCAATTCAATCAGACTCAATTGTATTTCAATGAGACCAATGTTGACGCAATGCTGAATTTCGATAAGTCCTTTGGTGATATCAGATTCGACGGTGTTCTTGGCGCAAATTATAGAAACTATACAACCAAGAATATGTATATGCGTGCAAATGATCTGACAGTCCCTGACCTGTATACTATTTCTAATGTAAAAGGTTCACCAGTTGTAAGTATGTATGATTATCAGAAAGAGACTAATTCAGTTTTTTTTGCTGCTAATGCTTCATATAAGAACTACCTTTTCTTAGGTGTTACAGGAAGAAACGATTGGAGCTCAACTTTACCAGCTGAGAACAGATCATATTTCTATCCTTCGGTTAGTGCAGGTTTCATTATTACAGAAGCCTTTGCCCTTGACTCGGATGTATTGAGTTTTGCCAAATTACGTGGTAGCTGGGCTCAGGTAGGTGGTGATACAGGAGCTTATAAGCTCTCTCGTACATATTCTGCCAGCACATTCAATAATATCTCGATGTTTAGTCCTGGCTCAACTCTTCCACCTAACAATCTGAAAC
>JAYEFL010000411.1:0-23894 GCA_034658635.1 Bacteroidota bacterium
GTGCCCTTTGTTACTGCGGTGGTACTCGATCGGGTCCCCGCGTCCGCGGGGATGACACCGTGGGAAGTTCCGGCAGTGGTGGGTGGGGATGCCCTTTCGAGGATCTAATGGTATTCGTTTAGGTGCCATTGCGTTGCACCGGAGTAGGAGTCAGGGCACGGTGTCATCCTCGCGAAAGCGAGGATCTGGTGGAGGTTCTTGCGCTATGACATTTTGTTGCTGCGGTGGTACTCGATCGGGTCCCCGCGTCCGCGGGGATGACACCGTGGGAAGTTCCGGCAGTGGTGGAAATGAAAGTGAAAGATTTCTAACCCTAAAGATCGTTTGAAAGATCTTGCCAACTTGAGTTCATTTCATTGATCAATTGGTTTTTCCATTCTCTATTCCATTTTTTCAGATGCTTTTCTCTTCGTATTGCCGGTTTTACATAATTAAAGCACTCATAATAAACAAGTTTATGAACATTATACCGTTTTGTAAAACCTGAAATCAGGCCCATTGCATGTTCTTCGACCCTCCTTTTCAAATTGTTTGTAACACCAATGTACAGAACGGCATTCTTTTTAGAAGATAAAATGTAAACATAGTACTGCATTCGCATAGTAGAAAAAATTTAGCTTTCTACTTATATAGATGCATTCAGATACAAATTGTGGAAAAACCAGAGGCATTTTAACAAACAGCACCAAACAACGCCAGAACATCCCATGCAGTCATCCCGGCGAACGCCGGGATCTCACGTGACAGTGGAAATGCATTGAAGAGCACCCCTACCTCACCTTTACAATCTTCTGTGTAACTGCACCCTCTCCGATCTCCAGGCGGTAGAAATACATGCCCGGAACAACATCGCGGTTATCAAAATTGCTGCCGTTCCAGTAGTAGGTGTACTCACCGGTAAGCTTAATCTCACTTACCAAATCTTTGACCATTCTACCTGAAATATCATAGATGCGTAAATTGACGTGTTGCTCTGATGGAACTTTGAAACTTATGCTTGTAACCCCCCTGAAAGGATTTGGATAGGCTGAGCTAAGTATTTCAGTATCATCCCAATCCACAGTGGAAATAGGAACAGCTCCGATATCAATCTGGTTGTTTTTATCTCTTACCTGCACATAAATGTTCCATATTCTGTCGGGATAAGAAGGTTTACAACTCAATAATCCATCGTCTGTAATACTGACATCTGCCGGATATTCATTGGGTTGAAAACAAACTCCGTAGTTCTGAAATAGGATTCCTAGTTCACTTACCGATGCATGCTTGTACAGCCGGCCGTCACCATTGGAAATCCCGGTAATCCAGGGATACAGACCTCCACCAGGCTGAGAGAATGGTCCGTAATGAAATTCTATCCTGCCATCCGGATATAGATAGGTGCCAAACTGAACATCATATTCATTATCCTGGTATCGAACCGTAGCATTATACAGAATTCTTGCTACAGTATCATTGGCCTGATAGCAGATCATATCATTCACATCAGTATAGAATAAATCACGCCCGAAGGGGATAAGACTGCGGCGAACCTTGAAGCGCATGTCAGTATCAATAGCATATGGATAGTTGTAAAACTCTGTGTTAAAATGCAATGCGCCGTTCTGATCTACAACCACCTCAAGATAATCTTCACCGTAAAATGGAAATTCGAATGGGAGCTTAATCCAGGTAAACTGCTCAACTTTCTCGGAATCTACCAGAGTATCGCCGGTAAACTCAGGAAAAACGCGTTCAAAATGAACTTCGGTATAATCTTTCACCAGCTCCCATAAATAAGGAGGAGTTCCACCGTTTACATGAAGTTGCTTTGTGAAAACCTCTCCGATGGGAACAGACTCAGCCGGTTCTGGTACTACCTGAATCTGGTTGAAAATCACCTCGCTTGCCACTACAGAAAGAGTTGTTACGGCATCATTTCTAATCAGAATATCATTCTGCTCAGAAACATATTCTGTTGGCTCTTCGCCATAATTAAAAACAGAGAAAGAGCGGATTTTTCCCTGCCCCTGGTCTGTTGGATCTTTTTCATCTAACAGAAGAAAGAATTTTACCGGCTCACCAGGAGTCAGAAAAGAGCTAAACGAAGAAATATCCAGTCCCAGCTCAAACCGGGTAGAATCAAGAGGGTCATCACTAAACAGCGGTCCTTCATCACCCTGATAATTGAAATGTGGGAATCCCATAATATGCTCTGGCTCGGTTGCTTCCAGGTCTTTTGCAAATCCGGCCAGCAGTCTGAATTTACTACGCCTGGAATGATCCATAACCACCTTCATAGTTAAAACAGGCTCATATTCCTTAACCACCTTTATCACATGAACAGATTTATTCCAAATCCCTCCCTCGTGTCCATCACGTGTTAATGCACTGTATGTCAAATATGTAAACCCTTCATGTGCCCATCCTTTCCCCCAGGTATTAGCCAAAATCAGAGCACCCATTTCCCAGTCGGCCATATCAACTTCACCATCTCCATTTATATCAATATCATTAGTAATCTGGCCATCAGAATTCCAATCAACACCAACATTATCATCATATCCAACTATAGTTAAGGCATGACCTACATTCTCACCGAAACTGATAATAATCGGATAATTAGGATCAGGGCTATCTTCAGGAGTAGTACGAAAACTTATTCCACTGGAAGCAATCTGAATATTAGCAATTCCACCATTGCTAGAGCCATCCGCGTGATCCAGCAGGTAATTCTTAAGCTTTTCCAATCCTTCCGGAGTATCCACATGAATAGAATAATTATCAACCACTCTGTTTTTCATGGACTTTAAGTACAGGTCATATCCTGACATCCACAGGCGGGTGTCATTGTAGTTTGCGAAATCTAAAAAGGTCGGACAACCAGCCGCTTTCACCACCTCCCAGGTGTCGAAATAGCTTACTCCAACAGAAGAGCTGCACCTGTTCAGAAAATTCCACGGAAACAATTGGGTATAATGATTTTCCCATGCCTTTCCATCTGTATCCCTTATCTGGTTCATTTCGTATGTCATTACATAACCGATTGAACTCGCTTGGTTACAGCTCCAGCCATACTGAGAAATAATCTCAGGAAAAAACTTTGTATCAGAATTATTCACACGGCCAGGAAGCTCTGAACCTGATTTCAATGAATAAGAGCTCGATATTGGCAGTTCAGGAAAACTACCCTTTGTGAAATGTGTTTGTGTCTTTGCACTTAGAACAGTGACAAAAAGGAGAGTAATGTATATGAGAATCTTCATTTCAATTGTTTAAAGCAAACAAATATAGGTAATAGGTCATAGGTAACAAGAAATAAGTAGGTAATGTGGAAAGGTAGCACATCACAGTAGCGGTGCAACCTCGAAAAGGCACTCTTCTGAAAAAGCACTACAACCTCAATGAGATCCCGGATCAAGTCCGGGATGACAAAGCAATTTCGAGCTTTTTGCCACAAACACAATGTCACAGTTATCAATTGTCATCCCGGACTTGATCCGGGATCGGGTAAAGGTTGCAGTGTTGTTTCGATGGGGTACCTTTTCCCCTTTTTCCCTATTACATGTTCTACATTACCTACTTATTTCTTGATACCTATTACATATTACCTATTTTTGTGCCTGATGACGAAACTTTTGAACATATCGATCCTGCTTCTGTTCGTACTAACGCTTTTTTCGACATCAGCAAAAGCACAAAAGGAAGGAGCAATATGGTATTTCGGATATAATGCCGGATTGGATTTTACCCGACACTACCCAAAACCAATTACTGACGGACAAATTTATACCCGCGAGGGAGTAGCTACAATTTCAACCAGCGAGGGTGATCTTTTGTTTTATACAGACGGGGGTACTGTCTGGAATAAAAACCATCAGGTGATGAACAATGGCTTCGGATTATTCGGTAGTGTTACCTCTACTCAATCCTCTATCATTGTACCTACTCCCAATAAACAGTATGAATACTACATTTTTACAGTAGATGTTGTTGAAGATGACGGAGTTCCTGGCAAAGGACTGAACTGGAGCCTGGTAGATATGATTCAAAGCAATCGTCTTGGGAGAGTTTTTCCTAAGAATCAACAATTGCTGGATAATTGTGTGGAGAAAATCACCGTTGTAAAGCACGATAATGATGTCGATTACTGGATTATTGCCCATGGCTGGAATAACAATAAATTTTATGTTTATAAACTAACCTCAACTGGTGTGGTTCCTGCCAAAGCAGGCATGGATCAGCAGTCAGTAGGAGCAATTCATGAAAACACAGACCCCAATGATGATTTTAATCGCGGTGCTGTGGGTTATATGAAGGCCTCTCCAAAGGGTGATATGCTCGCACTGGCAGTTGAAAGTAAAGCAATTTTTGAACTTTTTAGTTTTGACAGCAAAACCGGTGAAATCAAACTTCTGGCCAATCTGCCAGCCGGAGAACCGGGATATGAGGATGAAGCCATTCATGCTGCTTATGGAGTGGAATTTTCTCCTACCTCTAATTACCTGTACGGATCAACCAGAAAGGGTGGAAAACTCTATCGCTGGGATATCACTCTTGATAATCAGGTGAAAATCAGAAACTCACTGGAGGTAATCAATTCTGAAATGAGCAACATCACCTGCGGAGCTATCCAGCTGGCATTTAACGGAAAAATCTACGTTTGCTTTGCCGGCAAACAATATCTTGGGGTTATCAACTCACCTACCCAGGAAGATTGTAAGTTCACTCAGCAGGGAGCCAGTCTGATTGATAATATTGAAGGTGTTGGCGGAAAAGCATATTATGGTTTGCCTACCTTCCTTCCTGATTTTTTTAAAGCCGCTGAATTCTACTTCGATAATACCTGCCAACACGACACAACCCTGTTCTACTTATCAACTACTTTTTTCCTTGGTTCAGATCCATCCTGGACAATTACCACTCTTCAGGGAGATTTAGTTGGTAAAGCAGTTGTCAACAGCCAAACCAAGGAAGGCACATGGGTTTTTCAGAATCCGGGGGAATATATCGTTGAACTCAAAGTGCTTCAAAATGGAGCTGAGGTAACTCAACGACGTGAAATCACTATCCATGCCTTACCAGAACTGAACTTTACTGATACCACCGTTCTCTGCGCCACAAAAACCGTTATTCTGGATGCCGGCGACGGTGCCTTTTACAAATGGAGCGACAATGTGAACCTGCTTGAACGGTATCGCTCTATTGCACGAGAAGGGATATTTTCTGTTCGGGTAATTCATAATAATGGCTGCGTAAAGTTTGATACCACTACCGTTGTAGAAAAACCATTACCCAAATTGCTTGAGATCATCAATGTTAAGGCCTCATGTGGGTATAACAATGGAAGCATTACAATTATCCCCGAAAAAGAATTATCTGAATACTCATTTGTCTGGAAAGAATATCCGGATAGCACAGGAAATACCCTTGCTAATTTAGGCAGAGGGATTTATGAAGTGGATATTATTTCTGAGGAAACCGGATGTGCCTTGACAGAACGAATAACTATCTCAGAAACAGGAGCACCGCCAGTTGAAATCAAGGCTTCAGTTGAGGGAATTATTTGTCCGGGAACAGAGATAATACTTACTGCTGAAGGTGCCCAAAACTATCTGTGGAGTTATCCTGAAGGCGAAATTTCCAGACAGGTTAAGGTTTACCCATATAGTACCACCACCTATATTGTTGAGGGTTATTCTGCTGATGGTGAAGGTAACAGGTGTTCAGGATTTGATGAAATAACAGTAGAAGTACACCCTTATCAGCCCCCGGAACTGGGATCAGACCGCGAGGTATGTGAGGGTGAAGAAGTTAAACTGGATGGCGGCGAATTATATGTGAGCTGGAACTGGAACACAGGAGATACAGATCGGTATTTAACTGTTATTGAAGATTATTTGCAGCCAATTATTCTGGAAGTAGAGGATCAGAAAGGATGTTTACTGGGAGATACCGTAAGCATCACATTTAAACCACTTCCTGTTGTTGATCTTGGTTCTGATAAAACCATTTGTAAAGGTGAACCGATAACACTGGATGCAGGAGTAGCTGAAGAGTATATTTGGAACACAGGAGCTACAGAGCAAACAATACAGATCAATACCACAGGGCATTATTCTGTCTTAGTTACCAGTGATGGTTGTTCCGGCTCAGATGATATTATTATCCAGATTAACAGTCCTGATTCTTTGAAAATTGATTCAGTCAATGTTAAGGATATTACCTGTTACGGAGCAAATGATGGAAATATTCTGGTTTTTTCAAGGGGCGAAGGAAGCTTCTATGAATTTAGTCTGGATGATGGCGCTAGCTGGACTGCCAATAGCGGGTATTTCAATGCTATTCCTCCTGGTGAAAATTACACTGTACAAGTGCGGGAAGATTCGGCCTGCACGAAAAGCTGGGGACAGGAAGTGGCTGTATATGAGCCTGATGAGCTCCTTATTGACTATCGCCTGGTTTCTCCAAGCTGTGATAATTGTCAGGATGGTCAGATAAAACTGAAGCTTAGCGGAGGAACCCAGCCTTATGATATTCTGTGGGCAAATTTTGAGACTGGCAAAAACCGTTCAGGATTATTTTTGGGTGAGTATTCTGTTTCCATAACAGATGCCGCTTTTTGTAAGAGTATGACTACAATCAATCTGGAAATGGGACATGGTTCTGTTTCTATCCCTAATGCTTTTACTCCCAACGGGGATGATATTAATGATACATGGATTATCAGTGCCCTGGAAGAATATCCCGAAGCAATTGTCACAGTTTTTGACCGCACCGGAAAAGTTGTCTTTGAATCTGCTATCGGTTATCCTGAACCATGGGATGGGAAATACAATGGAGATCTACTCTCATTAGGAACATATTATTTTGTCATTAAACTAAATGATTTACTAGATTTGGTAAATGGAAGTCTGACAATTATTCGCTAGGAAACACAAAGAAAGCATGAAGACCATGAAACTCATTAATAAATCAATTCAATCCTACCGCTTGCTTTTCTTTGCCTTTTGCCTTTTGTCTTTTGCCTTCTTTAGTGCACAGGCCCAGATTTCACCCCTGTCAGATCAATATCTGTTAAATCCCTTTCAGACAAACCCGGCGATTGCAGGTACCCAACGCTACATGCCCTTAACAATCAGTACCCGTCAGCAGTGGATTGGGATGAATAAGGCCCCCTCTACACAATCTATAAGTATTCACCGCAGGATCAGGGCTAAAGGCATCCGGTTTACTCCCGGTGGGTTTATCAATAAAGGCAAAAACTCATTCGGACGAATAGGGGTAGGTGGAAGTGTCTTTAATTATACCTACGGAGCAATTAGTCATACAGGAGTTAGTCTGACCTATGCCTATCATATTTTTGTTGGTAAAGGGAGGTTAGCATTCGGACTGGCACCATCATTCTTTCAATATTCCCTGAACAAATCAGGATTCATTCTTCCTGATGGAAACAACATTGATCCTTTGATATCAAATAATCCAAGTGAAGCACTATATTTCATTGATGCGAATGCCGGAATGCACTATTATAGTAAGAAAAATTATGCCGGATTATCTTTTGTTCAGCTGCTAAATTCCTCCGTTCAGTTTGGAGAACTGAGTTTTGACAGCGAGGATCAAATGAGTATGAATCCTGATCTTGCCCGCAGCATGTACGCATACTACGGTCATTACATCAATTTCACCCGCGATTTTTCACTGGAACCATCTGTGTGGCTAAAGTTCAATTCACAATCAGGTATGGGCTTTGATGTTAACGCCATTTTTCACCTTCAGGAGGCTTTCCAGGCCGGATTGACATACCGCTATCAGGAACATTTTGGTCTTTTAGTGGGTATAACCCTTGATAACCTCCAGGTCAGATACCTTTTCGAAGCCCCAATCAGCAGCAAGGTACCAAATCGCTTTACCTCGCATCAGATTATGATCAACTTCAATCTAGGCGAACCGATAGATTAAGTAGGAAATAGAAAGTAGGAAATAGAAATTAGAAAATAGTAAATAAGGCTAGGGAATAAAAGTAAGTCCTAATCTTAATACTTGAGCTGTCTTGTCCTAAAATACGTTTACACAAAAAGCCCTAATCTTAACACTTAGCCTTAATTTCTATTTTCTAATTTCTATTTCCTCTTTTCTCTTATAGTTTTACAAGTTTCCCTGTCTGAACTACTCCATCTACCTGTACCTGATAGAAATATGTTCCTGTTTGCTCTAACTTGCTCAGATCAAATTTCAAACTCCTATTTCCTTTTGCCGATCTTTCTTCAGTGTAGACCTCTCGTCCGTCAAGAGCGTAGATTTTTAGGATTACAGGATTATTGGTTAAAACCGGAATATCCAGAACCAGGGTGTTGCGAACTGGATTTGGGTAAACCTTGATCTTTGTATTAATACCAGAATCGTCAATTCCGGTGCCTCCTTCTACATCCAAAAAGAAAGATTTTTGTGTTGAAATTCCATTTTTATCTGCCACCCTGATTTGCAGCCACTGACTGGATGCTGATGCCGGAGGTGTTCCCAGAAGAGCTCCGCCAGGTGAAAAGAATAACCAATCCGGCCACTCAAACATGCGGAAATCGTATTTCAATTCGCCTCTCATCAGTCCTTGTGTATTGATATCCGGTAGTGTGTAATGAATCTGGTCGCCTGCTGAAACCGCACAGATCCAATCCCATTCAGAGTTTAGAGCTAACACCTTGTATCCAATATTGAAATTACCGTTTTTGTACAATTTAATTCCAAATTTGGGATCATAAATACCTGCATATTCATTCAGGGTAGCATCCCAGGCAAAAATCACCCCATCCGAAACATCCTTACGGTAAACACCATCGCTTATGTAAACATATTGTAAGTCGGTATATAAAGGATAAATACCTGCATTCTGGAAAACATACAGGCTTTTGTCAACTACGTAAGGATAATCTCTTGGATGATCTCCCATTATTATTCCTCCATCTTTCAAAAGAATCACCTTATCGTATGTCTCACCGTAAAATGAAAATGAGAATCCCAGATCCACGATCATCCGGCTTGTATCACTAATTCCTAAAACTTTTTCTGCACCACCGGGCCAGGTCCAGGTATCATCCGATTTGTATTCCTTATACTGTCCATCATTTGAACTCCAGGTATAGGGCGGTATTCCTCCCTCTGCTGTCATACTGGTAAGAAACCCTGCTCCAACTTCAGCCTTAGGAAGTTCATTATTAGTAATTTGCGGAGCAGAGGCCTGTGGGTTGTAGATTGCAAAAAGCCGGGTTACCGCATCAATTTTTATATCCTCATCGGTCATTGGAGAGGGCTCTTCAACAAGAGCGCCCGAACCATAATCCATCAGGCTGAAATACTTAACTTGCCCGTCTCCTGCCACAACACCACCCTGATGCTGATAAATTTCAAAAAAGAATTTGGCCGATTCATCTGGATCGATATAGGATAATAATGAACTGACATCCAATCCGATTTCCAAAAATTCTGACCCTACATCATCTGTTCCCTGCATGGGTAAAGCATCACCTAAATAGTTAAAGAAGGGATATTCAATAACGAACTCAGGGCGACTACTGGCGGTATTCTGAGCAACGCCGGCAACAATTTTCAATTGGTTTCGCTTGGTATAGGTGATTCCTACTTTATAAGTTAATTGAGGATCATACTCCTTTTTCGGACGAATAACGGTTACACATTTCTGCCAGACACCTCCATGCCAATTGTCTTCTGCCAATAATCTGAAAGGAACAAACACTCGTCCCTGGTCACCAAAGCCCTGGCCCCATGAATTTACTACAATAAAGGCTCCGTTTTCCCAATCGCGAACATCCACTATACCATCATCATTAATATCAATATCATTAGTGTATTGTCCATCATCATTGTAATCCCAGCGTACATAATCATTCCAGCCCACAACAGTCATGGCATGACCAACCCAAACAGCAAAATTTGTCATCAGATGCTTACCTTCTCCTTCTTCACCTTCAGGAATCAATTCCATTTTCATTCCGGTTGAACCAATCTGTATATTAGCCAGTCCACCGTTGGGCGATCCGTCCAGGTGATCGTTTAACCAATGTTTCAATGTATTAATACCCTCTTCTGTATCAGTATTTATGGTGTACATCTCATTAATACGGTTTTTCATTCCGTTATAATACTTATCATATCCGGTCATCCATTTTACCTCATTATAGTTCTCTAAACCAAAATCGGCAAAATTCGGGATTCCATTAAGTCTGATTGCATCCCAACTGTCGAAATAAGAAACCCCATTAGCATCATCACCATCATTCAATAGATTCCAGATCGCCAGGGGTGGATACAAATTTTCCATCTGGGTAGATGGCAGATTTCTTAACGCATTGATCTCATATGTGAACACATATCCAATTGAACTAGCTTGATTACAGCTCCAACCATACTGCCCAAAAACTTCAGGGAAGTATTGGCTGGCTGTGTTATCCTTTATTGATGGAAGGCTTTTAAAGGCATAACCTTCAGGCATTTTTAACGCTGGCAGTGCCTTTAATTGCTTAAGCTCATCAGTCATCAACTCATCTTGTATCACTTGTGCCTGCATTGTTCCGCCAAGTAGCAGGGCAAACAGCAGGTATAAAAATCCACGCTTCATCATAATAATAATCTTTATCGATTTTACTAAATCATTTATACTCTATCGCTATTCGTATCGTCTTTCAAAATCCCCATTTGCTTCATCAAAAATGTAGCATTAAGATTCTGAGAAATACCATTCCTGAGACGGTAATCAAAACTCAAATGCTCTCCATTAATATCTACCTCGAAACACTTATTCTCAATCTGACCCGGGTAAATTTTTATCAACTGTCCCAGCTCTACATCATGAGTGGCTACCAATCCGATAGCTCCAAGTTCAACAAGCTGCTTCACAATTCCAACAGAACCCATGTGCTTATCTCTGGAGTTTGTACCCCTCAACATTTCATCTACAATCACAAACATTGGCCCTTTTTCTCTGAGCTCGGTCATAATGCGATTCAACTTAACTAACTCTGCATAAAAATATGATTCATTATCTCCGAGAGAATCGTTTGTTCGTACACTTGTTCGAATTCTGACGGGTGTAAATGTAAACTTTTTTGCACAAACAGGAGCACCCATCTGGGCCAGTATCAAATTGATTCCAACCGTTCTGAGAAGGGTTGACTTCCCGGCCATATTCGCACCCGTAATAATTTTTATCTGTCCCTGTGCTGTATAATTAAGACTGTTGTCCACCCGTACCTCCGGATCGATAAAGGGATGCCCTCCTTCAAGCATTTCAAGTTTCAGTGTTCCTTCAGAAAGTTCTGGAAACACCATATCTGTGCGATTATGGGTGAGATTTGCCAGGCTGTTCAAGACTTCAATTCGTGCAATAACATTTAGCCAATCTTCAAACGCCTCTCCAAAATCTCTTCTCCAGATTTCCAGATTAACCATGTACCGGATATCCCAGATCACAAAGGCGTTTAATAACAAGGCCATTATCAGATTATTGCGCGACTCTATACCCCAAAGAATTCCCGACAAACGATTTACAATTTTGCTAGCCATCAACTCTTTATGAATCAATATATCCTGCTCATCGCGAAGAAGGTCAGAGGCAAATTCCTCTTGTTCAATCAACAATAGAATACCAGAATACTTTTTGAAAAGTTTAACAAAGCGCCCCAGTCTATTTTGTTCATGAAGAATTCTTCTGGCCTGAAAAGCAACCAGAGAAAGGGGGAAAAGGTAATACATAGCGGTATAAATTGACAGGTAGCTAAGTCCTATCAAGACTGGTATGGCAACAGACAATACTGGAACCACGACGAACAGAATAGAATATATTCGTTTTCCTGAAAAGTGATCCTTTCCTTTCAGCCAGTTTTTTAATTCTCTGGTCTCGTCTTTCTCAAACTCTATCTGCCTGGCGGTGGCCAAAAAATCCTGTCTCCAATCAACATTAATAGACAACTCCTGCACAGCTTGCTGGCGATCTAAAATAAGCTGTTTGTCTTGTTCGGGATTTAACAACTCTTCAGCCAGTCTGTCTCTTCCTGGCACTGTTCCTGTTCGATCCAATAATCTGTAAAGACTATGCTCGCCAAAAATATCAAGATCATAGCTGTATGCATGATGATAATCCTGATACTCAGATCCGGTTTTAAAGGGATCTAACTTTCCATCCAGTGCTAGAAGTTCATCTTCATTGATCTGAACCAGATTCTGCAAATGAATAACATTATTTTTCAGTCTGGAGCTAATTTGCACAAGCCAAATGAAACCCATCATAAGGCTTCCCGGAATCAGGGCTCCCAGAATCCAGTTAGTTTTAATAAAAACGCTAAGCAGAACAATGGCTGATACAAATAGTACAGCCCGTGCAATAGCGATTTTTTTCTCTCTTCTCTGTACTGCGGCCAATTTTTCATTAAAACTGGCAATACGCTGTGTGTACTGATCCTTCAAGTCTTCAGACATTCCGTAAAAATAAAAATATCAATGCGTTTGCCCTAATTGTGCATCAAGGAATTTTTTGACTTTTTGGCTATTCCAATCAAATGCTCCGGTTTTCTTATAAATCACTTTTCCCTCGCGGTTAATTATGAAAGTGGCAGGAATACTTTTGGAGGATAATGCGGAAGGACTACCGGTTTTAGCCAAATATACCGGGAATGTATAGCCCTTGTTATTAATATACTCGCGTACTACCTGATCTTCTTCATTACTCACCATAATAAATTTAACCCGATCGCCATAAGTCATAAATAATTTCTCCAGTGAAGGCATTTCAGCTCTGCACGGCGGACACCAGGTGGCCCAGGAATTAACTAATAGCAATTCTCCCTTCAGAGAAGAAAGGCTAATTTTCTTACCCTGAAGATCCATTAACTGCCAGTTCAAATCTGATGTGCTGAGTACTGGTCCGTCGACAACTTTCAAAGCCGGAGCAAAAATTGCCGTTCTCACTTTTGTAAATCCACCAAGAATAACACTTCTCGTTGATGGTATGATCAGCAGGATAATGAAGCTCCAGAAGAAAATGTCAGAAATTCGTTTCCGCTTTGGGTTTTTGACCTCACCCCTAGCCCCCCGGATCGAGTCCGGGGCAGGCTCTCTCCATCTGGAGAGGGGGAAAAGTTTCTTGAATATATTTTCCATTTTATGTTTTTTCTTGCATCTATATTAGTAAAATTTAATTATGAAAAGATCATTTGTTAATGAAACACCATTTTTTCACGGAGCGAAAGCCTCATCCTTTCGATTTGCACGAAATCTAAGAAGAAATCAAACAAGCTCAGAGGAAATTCTTTGGCATCAACTTAAATCCAGAAAATTGAGTGGATTCAAATTTCGTCGACAACATCCATTTCAGAAAGTCATTTTTGATTTTTACTGTCATGAAGCTAAGTTGGCAATTGAAGTAGATGGTGAATATCACAAAGCAGAAGCTAGAACAATTGAAAGAGACAAAGAGCGAGATAAAATCATGGAATCATTAAGCATTCGTACACTGAGATTTACCAACCAACAAGTTCTCAACAGCCTCCCAAAAGTCATAAAAACCATCCAAAACAATCTCCCCTCTCCAGCTGGAGAGGGGTCGGGGGTGAGGTAAGGGGGGTGAGGTCAAAGCATTATTTCGACCACCACGCCTGTTGCCTTTATCGATTTGTATTCTAATTTGATTTTTCCTTTTCCTTTTACTATGAATTGATATTCGAGCCTTCCAAATCCCGGGATGTGCATAAATTGCAATTCTGCTTTGTGTTCTTTGTAGCTAACCTTGTTTGTATATGGGTCAGTGAGTCTTCCTCCGGCGAGTACTTCGATATTCTTTCCGCTAATCAGTAGTTGATCCTGAGGATGGATTTTGTCTCTTACTGCCTGGTATGTTATTGATGAAATTGCTTTTGAGTTTACCAGTCGCACGCGTACCTGATACAAATCTTTGTCGATTTTCTTCTTTTCAAAAACTTCCAGCCTGATTTCAGGTAATTGACAGGCTGTTTCAAATACTGCCATGGCATTTCTGTGTACCATGTCCATTATCATAAAGGGCTGAGGTAAGCGGGATGTGTATTTTGTCCAGCCTCCTATCTCTATTTCCCCATAGGCAGGATGATTATATGGTTTCCAATCGACAAACATCTGACCACTGGTAAGGTAATCATTGAAGTTCATTCTTTCCTTATCACGATCAGCTCTGGCACCCGGCTTGGTGGTATCTGAGCGATAAGACTCGGTATTTGACTGGAATAATTCACCAATAAAAGTGAAAGCTCCAACTACATTATCAGTAAAATCACCGAAATCACCCCATGTGGCGTACAGGTCTTTCCATGAGACCAGGTAGCGATATCCCGGAACCATTTTCTCTGCATGTTTACCCAGATAGTCGAGAACCTGAATATCTCTGCGGTCAAATTCTTTTGCTCCTTTATGGTTTGGTCCTCTGAGGAACATTCCACCTGCATTATGAAAAGCCCAAACCATCAGAATATTCGGCCGATCCACCAGGTATTGCCCGATTGCTCTCATCCCGGTTCCTTCAAAGGGGTATGAACCACCACCCCTTTGAACATAATTAGGTTGCCAGTTGAATCCCCAGTTTCGATTACCATCTACATAACCATCGCCATCTTCGTTCATACGACCATCACCATCATTATCAATGCCTTCTGATCCCAGGATAGTGTAATCACCAATTTCTCCCTCCTTAACGCGAATCATGATTCTTGGATCTACAGGATCGAGACGATACTCCCCAAAGGGAACTTTTTTTCGCATCCGGGTAATATTTCCATCCTTATCCAGATCGTCTGAAGGGTCTTCATCAAACAGACCATCCCGATCGTCATCCTTAGGTATTCTTAATCCCCTGCTTGAGCTGGCTGTACTACCGTCCTCCATAAAATGAACCCGGCCATCTACATTAACACTCGGAATACAATAAATAACCACCCTGTCGAGCATTTCTGTAACCTTAGAGTTTGTACCATAATTCTTCAGCACATAATCAAGGAAATATAAAGCCACTTCTGATGCCTGAATTTCATTCCCATGGATATTACCGTCCACATAAATTGCAGGCTTGTCAGCTTCAGGTCCTGTTTTCGGATTGTGGATGGTAAGAGACCAAATCTCACGGCCTTCGTCACTCTTTCCAACCAGATCGAGATGAGTAAGCCCGGGGTAGGTTTTATTCAGTTGTTTTAATGCCTGGTTTAGTTCCTGATAGGTATAATACCGATCAAACCTGAGAGGCACTTCTATGTCTTGTGAGAAAAGACTGCCTGTACTCAAAATACCCAGCATCAGGCAAGCTAAAAGAAGGTTCAAATGTTTTTTCATTATTTAGTTCCTCCCAATTTAATAATGGTTTCTGATCCACGGGCATTCATTGCCTTAATCGTGAGTTTGACTTCATCGCTCTTTGTAGTTCTGATCAACCAGCTAAGCTTCTGTTTTTGTCGGGCTTCAATACTCCCTAAAGGAGTTCTTTCCCGTCCCTGAAGAAAGTCGACACCTTTAGCGCTCAGTGTCACCACGGCTGGTGCGGGAACTTTATTCCGACTGCCCATAGCTAATGGAAAATGGAACTTTCCTTTATTACTAATCCAAACCTCAATCCGATAGATTCCGTCACCGATAACTTTAATCTTTTTATCTACCAGCACTAGTTCAGGAATTCCTTTGCTTAGTTCATAAATCCATGGCACCTGCGCCTCCAGTGCTTTTTCAATTTCCTTTGTTTGAGGAACAAGATCAGCGTATGGCACTCTTCCCCCTATCTCTACTTCGCCTAATTGAGGATGATTGAAGCTTGTCCAGTTTACAAATCCTTTTCCATTGAGGATACTATCATTATAGGCCAGAAATGACTTTTCAGCATCAGGTTTTTTTGCTGATTGTTTTCCTTTTGGTGCGGCAGTCTTTTTCTTGCCTGATTTTGCTGTTGAATCTGCTTTTTCAGGCTTAAACAGAGGTATACCCCAGAAATCCTGACTAAAAGATGGTAGTCCGAGCTGATAATATGCCCATAATTCGAAAGAGCCATTTTTGGCGGGTTTTGGATCTAAACGATCTTGTGAAAAACCCTTCTCTTTCAGGAATTTTTTATAGTCACCGGAATATGCAGCATATATTTTTAAGTCTTTGGGAAGGGGATTAACTGCAGCCCCAAGTCCGAGCATGCCGGCAATCATTGCATCATCTACTTCCATTCCGGGAGGAACCACAAGCTTCACCATGTTTTTTACCTCCTCCATACTATAAGTTTTATTCGGGTCGGCATTAAGCATTGAGGCATAATTTTTAGGTATTTTCAAAGATTTCAGGCTGGTTTCACCCTTTCTGCCAGCCTTGGGTGGTACCATGCAAAAATTACTTGCTCCGTAGTGCATTACGATGGCAATCTCAGGATGGTCAATCATAAATTTCATCACCCCAAAAACCTCATCCTCTTGTCCGGCCCATAAACCACTTTCGGAGCCATGATATTTAAATAAATGTGGAAAGGAAATACCATTATTTGTTCCTCCTTTGCCATCTTCGTTATATTTCCCATCACCATCATTATCAATCCCCTCGGTATAAATCTTATATATTCCTTTTTCGCCTTTTGAAGAATTCGCAGCTCTCATTATCCGCTGATCAGTTGAATCGATCACCAGTTTGCCTGCGGGGTCTTTAACACGCATTTGACTTATGTATCCGTCTCCATTAAGGTCTTCGCAACCATCTTCATCCCTTTGGTCATCCATATCGTCATTAAACGGCCTTAGATTTCTTGAGCCCACCATTCTGGGTGAGTCAAAAAAGTGTTCTGCACCTTCGGGATTTCCTGACGGGAGGATATACCATGTTAAATCTTTGAATTTTTCAGGATTCTTAAGTAAATCCCTGATCAGATATATTGATGCCTCAGATGCCAGAGGATTTGTTCCTTCAAAGTTTGCAGCTACAAAAACCGCAGGGAATGTTTTCTTTTCTGAAGCTGTTTCTGGTCCGATTTCAATCAGCTGAACAGGCTGACCAGAATAGGAGCTACCTAATAAATGCAGTCTGCTAACATTCCTGTGTGCATCCTGAATGTCAATTATTTGTTGATGAATATCTGAGGGTGAGAGGTATCGTTTGTGGCCATTATCACCCTGTGCGAATCCACTAAGTGAGATCCAAAGCAGGATCATCACGACAATATGAATTTTTTTCATAATAATGAGTATGGTATTAACTGACTAAAAGTAGTAAAATCAACAGGTGAATGATATCCTGAGCAACAGACTTTTAAGCTTTGTTAACAGTCGGGATACTTATTGCAGTTTTTTTACGGGCACAGAGAAGCTAAAAGAGGATCCTTTTCCCAGGCTCGATTTCAGCCAAATGTTTCCGCCCATCAGTTCTACCAATCCTTTAGAGATTGCCAATCCGAGTCCGGTTCCTCCAAAGCTGCGTGTATTAGAATCATCTACCTGCCTGAAGCGATTAAAGATTACCTCCTGCATTTCAGCTGAAATACCCAATCCGGTATCTTCAACCTGAAAAAGCAATAATCCATTTTCAGGTTCTGACAATTTAAGTGTTACACTTCCCTGTCTGGTAAACTTCAAAGCGTTTTTCAAAAGATTAATCAGAATCTGTTGAATTTTGCCTTCATCAGCTTCAAGCTGACAGTGTGTTTGCTCAAGAATTGGAAAAATAAGACTAATATTATCTTTTTCTATATATCTGGATTCCATTTCAACCGTCAGGCGAATCCTTTCAAGAAAGGAAACCATATCAAACTGTCGAACATTTAGCTTAAGCTGCTGAACTTCCAAATTAGAAACAGTTATAATATCGTCAATAATGCCTAATAATTGCCTACCATTGGAGTTAATAATATCAATATACCTGCTGGTTTCATCTTTACTAAGGTCATTATCCCGAAGCAATTCAGAAAAGCCCAGGATACCATTCATGGGGGTACGAATTTCATGCGACATATTAGCAAGGAAAGCAGTTTTCAATTTATCTGATTCTTCAGCTTTTTCTTTGGCCAGCAACAATTCTTTGTCTAATATTTTTCGTTCGGTAATATCTTCTTTGACTGCTACGAAATGAGAAATTTCACCTGCTTTGTTTTTAACAGGTGATATGGAAGCTTGTTCCCAATAAAATGATCCGTCTTTCTTTTTGTTTTTAAATTCTCCCTGCCACACACGGCCATCCATAATAGTTTCCCACAGATCTTGATACGATGCCATTTCTGTAGTGCCAGAATTTAATACTCTTGGATTTTCTCCATAAACCTCAGCAAGAGAATAACCTGTAATTTCTTCAAATTTAGGGTTAACATATTCAATATCACCATCTTTATTGGTTATAACAATAGAAACCGGACTTTGCTTAACAGAATTATTCAGAACGTCAATCTGCTCGCTATCCTGCATGCTTCTTATTGCTGAAACCAGCTGTAAAGAGATATACTCCAGCAAGGCCTGATCTTCTTCATTAAAAGCCTTATCTCTCTCATAATTCTGCACAACCAGAACACCAAAGGGATCGTTTCCTTTTCTTAGAGGAACACCAAGCCAGGTTTTACTTGATTTTCCAACCCTTTTAATTTTTCCTCTTTTATCAAAATCCAGAAGTGTATTGTTATCCAGCAAAAGGGAACAGTTTTCACTCATAACCAGTTTGCTGATAGTTTTGTCTGCAGGGACATGATCTATTGTGCCTGATTCACCTGTAACATACTGAATGTCTAAAACATCAGCCTTTTCATCATAAAAGGCCACGAACATATTATTGGCATCTACCAATTTATTGATCTCTTTTTGGATAACGATATAGAACTCTCTGAACTGGGTTAAATCAGATGCCGCCTGCGAGATATTATATATAACCTCAGTCAGGATTTCCTGCTTTTTCCTTTCTGTAATATCCTGGATAGCTCCAAGAATTCTAATGAGTTGATTGTTGTCATCATAAACAGGAGAAAGCTTCAACCATATATATCGAACAATAGATTCACCAATGATAATTCTGAATTCTGCAACCGGATCTGAACGGTTTTCCATCTGCTTCAACTCAGACATAAGAGCCTTAAAGCCCTCAGCATCATCCTGATGCACTACGGAGTTTATTAGCCCCAGATTGGGATTCTGCACCTTCTTCAGTCCTAAAACCTGAAACATACCATCCGAAAACCTGGTTTCACCAGTTTGAATATTCCAATCAAAACTACCTGAATCAGTTATTTCTTCTGCAATAGAAAACAAACTCAGCTCACCTTGATCAACCTTCCCCACATATTTTTCACCATGCTGATTCATATAATTCATCTTCATAAATAATACTTCTGGCAATTTACAATAATAATCTGCTGGCTGTAATGCATGCGCTGTGTCGTTTATCAAATAGTTTGGATTTCCGTCAAAAAAAGAGCCCGCCTCATAAGAGAACAGGCCCAAAGTATAAATTACTATTTCAATTATCTCATAAGCTAATGATCTTCATGTACATGGTAACCAGTAATCATCCCTTTGTAATGAGATAATGGCTTTGCTCCCATGGTGGCAAAATACAAGTGAATAATCAGGAAAACAGACATGACAAAACCTGAAGCGATGTGCAATAGGTCTGTCGCCTGATAACCATTGATTCCCAGATAGTTTGCAATAATAGTTTCAGGATATAGCATTCCCCAGCCGGTTAACAGAATAATAGGGACAAAAAGATACATTATGAAAGCGTATGACACTTTCTGCAAAGGGTTAAATTTTTGCTCTAATCCAATTGGAAATGGGGGATTTTCCTTTTTGAAGAATCCATAAGCATAATACCTGGCTTGAATCCACAATCTTTTAAAAAGGCCAATAGGTTCAAGGCGATAATGCCTTCCATTTTTTGTGAAAAGATTTCCAAATATGAAAACAAAATAGCTTATTGTCAAAATCACACCGCATACATTGTGAATTGTAACGGCGATATCAAAACGAATAAGTCCTGTTCCGGGTTCAGAATACTGCATGCTCAATCCGGTCAGGATCAGCATCAGACATAGTAAAGCATTTAGCAGATGCCATAATCTTATCCATACAGGATATAAATATACTTTTTCTTCCATTTTACTTTTTTATTATCCTGATTAAGGCATGAACAAATACACCAAAGAATACGGCTCCAAACATCAGCACACTAATAAGATTAAGAATCGGACTACGGTTTGAACCAATAACATAGCTATCGCTAGTCATTAATCCCCCAAAAATTCCAGTTTTCATTTTTCCTTCCTGGATCTGATGCTTATAAAGAGTATTGAGTAACCTCGAATTCTTACTGTGGCATTCTGCACAAGTATTGACAGCCTGATCAGCAGGAAGAATATCATGAGCTACCAAAACATCGTCAACAACGGCGCCATGACATTCGATACATCTCACAGATCTAAGGTGTTTGACCGTTCCAGGAATCCATTCATGAGTAGCTACTAGTTGATTCAATCCGGTTTCCAGTAACAGATCTGTAGCAGTTGTTCCGCAATGGCATTTCAGGCAGATAGCATTATCATGGGCCACGACCTTACTAATCATTGGTTCTTCTCTCACGGTCATTTTAAACCCATGGGGATCATGACACGACCAGCATGAATATTTTGTATCCGTAAGTGTTGTGTGGTGGCTTTTGTCATACTCCTCAGCAATTTTCTCAAAATTGTATTTGGCTACAGCATCGTCTCCTTCATGGCAATCCATACAAGATACCATATACTCAAACTTAGCATCTCTTGCGTGAGGATAATTACGATAATCGTAGGAATGGCAATCCAGGCATGTAAACGACCAGTGATTTGACTCATAATACTTTACAGTGTCAATTATCAGACAGCTATACATCTGTCTCAGGATCGTCTCATCCATCTCCTCGGAGTAGTCATAGAAAGACTTTTGACCATGACAGGCCAGGCATTTATTGTTATCTTCTTTGTTCGGGTATTCCCGAATTTCGCTTTCTGTCTCCTGGGCAATTACCGCCCCAAAGCAGAATGCAAAGAACAACATAAATATCAGGTAGTTAGATTTAGGTTTTCTCATATTATCTATATAATTACTGTCAGAATCTCACAATGACATTCATCCCGACCAAAAATTCTCCTTTGGCAAAATCGTTTAGGTTATATGCCAGGTTTTTCTGAGGGGTTATTTTATCGAAGTTAGCTACAAATAAATGGAAACAGTGTGTTCCTGTGCCAATTTCAATTCCTAATGCCATGTTTGGTTTTGGGAATTTCTGATAGTACCTGACCATTGACAATGGAATAGGCTGGTCATATTCGGCAATCACTGAAAAATCACCAAAAAGCTTATATCGACCTGCCACACCCACACCAAAATGATCATTTTGCCAAATACTGTCAACAGCATTAAAATGAGAATATTCAGGAGATATCTGAACACTCAGCTTATTGCTGAATTTCCTTGCAATAATAATCTGATGAAAATAGGAGAATCGATTAGTAAAAGCATAATTCTCTCCAAACACCTCAGAATTGCGAACATCAACTGCCATGTTTACATAGTATGAAATTCCTACCGGAATAGATCCTCCCCGGGTTTGTTGCAGTATTGAATACTTTGCGTGGAATTCCTGTAGTTTACTATTCTTCTCGGTACCAAAACCCACCATGAGTTTTTCAGTAACACCATAGTCCAGACCCAATCGGATATTGGATGGTGCGTAAATTCCGAACAAATCACTAAGCCCGTTCTGCATAGTTCCGAACCGGTGATGAATAATAAACTCCATTCCCTTTTCACGCGGACCAACAATTGTTTGCTGATCCAGCAACAGGGAACCATTGAAAGGATCCCGAACGGGACGCATATCTTTTTCTTCTTCCTGAGCAAAAAGATTTATCGGCACAACCAATATGATGGTTAGTGCTACAACTAATAGAATTTTTATTTTTTTCATCCGTTTATATTTATTTTAAATTGTCGTATGTAGCTCACATAACAAAAATAATCATCCGCGTGTGCGTCAAAATAGTTTTCCTTTTGTCATGTTCGGTTCATAATACCCAAATTAATTATCCAGTGCTCCTTGTTCAATCCACCTCAATAATAAAGCCTTTTCTAAGGCCGAAAGATTGCCAGAGGTTCCATGACCTGATTCGATTATTGTTACAATCTCACTTTCTGCCGGATTACTTGTATCCACAAGATTTTTGGAAGTAAGTTCACCCCATGACTTATCGAGTCTTAAATCAGGAGAAGTAGCTCCACCATGGCAACCAGAACACTGGTTATCAAAAACAGGGGCTATATCCTCTGAGTAGCTTACCGGCCCATCAGGAACAGACACCTCTCCTGGCACAATAGTCTCGTACTCACAAGACCATAAGGCCACTAAAAGCAATAGAATTATAAATCCAATATTTTTCATCTGATATAAATTTTATAAAATATATTTTCGTAAAAAGTCGTCGGATAAAAATACAAGCCTTTTATCATTTATACTAAGCTTTATCTCATGCATTACCCAGTTGTGACCAATATCATACAGGAGTTTGATCTGGGTCATGATAATAACAAAAAGAGGACACCCCTTTGCGGGGGTATCCTTTTCTTGTTAAAACAATCTATTTGCTAAAAACGGATAATTCCATTCATCCCCGATTACAAATTTAGGCGAGTCACTTGCAAAGTCTTGAGATTCTGCTTGTTGGATCTTAAGCTTGCTTTCGTATTTTTACTCCGGGTACCTTTTATCAGATAAATATACAGCATGAAAGTTTTTCTCACCATAGCAGCATTATTTCTGGCAGGATTCAGTATTACTGTATCAGCTCAGTCAGGTGATAAATTCGGCGATGACAAGGAGGCCTGTGGTCGTAATTACACAATATACTACGAACTATACAAGAACAAAGATTATACAGAAGCTATTCCCTTTTGGCAGAACACAATTGAAATTTGCCCTGCACTTTCACTCTCACTGTGGAAAAATGGGGAGAAGATGTACAAGAGTAAAATCCAAAATACACCTGAGTCTCAGAAACGAGAAGTCCTGATCGATTCTTTACTGTGGATATACGATCAAAGAATACTCTTTTTTGGAGATAATCCAAAGGCAGGAACCGGCTATGTGCTTGGTCGAAAAGGCCTGGCTCTGACAAAATTCCGTAAATCAGAAGCTCATCAGGCTTATAATTATCTTTCTGAATCTTTAAAAATAGAAGGTGATAACTCTAAACCAGATGCAGTTCTCACTTTCATGAAAATAAGCAGATATCTGTACTCAGAAGGTATTCTTGGTTCAGAAGAAGTGTTGGGTGATTATGAAGCATGTATGAAAATCATTGAAAATGCTCTGACTAAAAATCCAAATGATAAAACTTTCCTACTGGTTAAAGAAAGTGTTGAAATAAACTTCACCAAATCCGGAGCTGCTGATTGTAATGTATTAATCTCGATTTACTCGAAGCAATTCGAAGAAAATCAAGATAATGCTGAATGGTTATCAAAAACTACGCGACAATTAAGAATTACCGGTTGCACTGACAATGAATTCTTTCTGGGTCTGTCATTAGCTCAGTTTGAGTTGGACCCTGTTGGTAAGGATGCTCATATTTTAGGACAGAAATATATAAAATCAGGAAATTATCCTGAGGCTGTATCTTTCCTTAGTAAAAGTATCGACCTCGGCATTGACGACAATGAGAAAGCCCAGATATATTATGAGCTGGCTTACATCCATTTCAGCCACATGACAGAATATGAAAGAGCACGTAATTATGCACGCAAAGCCATTGAAATAAGACCTGATTGGGGTGAACCATATCTGCTTATCGGGCGAATATATATTGATGCCAGGTCTTCTGCATTTCCAGATAAGTTTGATCAAACAACAGTTAT
>JAYEFL010000412.1:0-6850 GCA_034658635.1 Bacteroidota bacterium
TAACACAGAACCTGAACATGCCTATGTATGAGTTCAATACTGAAGATATTGCAACTCTGCATAACCACACTCCAACAGCAGTTGCTGCACTGGATCTGATTCGTGTGGTTCCTAATCCATATTATGGATTCTCTGCATATGAGCATAATCAATTAGCCAATATTGTTAAAGTTACTAACCTGCCAATGACATGTACGGTTTCAATTTATTCATTGAATGGTAATTTGATTCGCCGTTTTAAGAAAGACAGCGATCAGACATTCCTTGAGTGGGATATCAAGAACCAATATGGTATACCTATTGCTAGTGGTGTATACATCTTCCATGTAGATGCACCAGGAATTGGTGAGAAGGTACTTAAGTGGTTTGGGGCACTCAGACCTCAGGATTTAAATAGCTTGTAATTAGCTTAATTTTATGACAAGTATTTTTTCAAAGATCGTTAGTGGAGAGATTCCTTCGTACAAAATTGCTGAGGATGATGACTTCTATGCGTTCTTGGATATCAATCCTTTGAATGAGGGGCATACTTTGATAATCCCGAAGCGAGAAGAAGATTATTTGTTTGATCTTAGTGATATTGAAATTGGTGGAATAATGGTATTTGCCAAAAAGATTGCAAGGGCTATTGATGTTGTTGTTGATTGTGAGCGTATTGGAGTTGCTGTTTTAGGACTTGAGGTGTCGCATGCACATATCCATCTGGTTCCCATTAATGGGATATATGATATTGATTTCAGCAAACCTAAGGTGAAATTCAGCCCTGAGGAATTTGAAAATATTGCAGAAAAGATCCGGTCGAATCTTATTTGATTCGACCCGGGTTTTTTCGGATAAATTCTTTCCAACTACCGTAGCTCTTTGGTAGCGTAGGGTTATTCTCTTGGTAATAATGGCAAAGAGCTGCTGCAATTCCATCAGTTGCATCCAGTGATTCTGGTTCTCCTTCGATTTTTAGCATGTTATAGATGAGCTTGGCAATCTGTTCCTTTGATGCATTGCCATTGCCTGTAATAGCCTGTTTGATGCGTCTGGGAGCATATTCAAAGACTGGAATTCCTCGATTTATTGCAGGAGCCATAGCCATGCCCTGGGCCCGCCCAAGTTTTAACATAGATTGTACGTTTTTTCCATAGAAAGGGGCTTCTAACGCGACTTCGTCAGGTGAGAATTCAAGAATCAGACTTTCAATTCGTTTATATATCAGACCAAGTTTCTGATATGGGTTGTCGAATTTGTGAAGTTTAATTATTCCCATTGCGAGAAGTTCAGGTTTTCTATTATTGATACGGATAAGTCCATATCCGGTAATAATAGTTCCTGGATCAATGCCTAGAATAATACTTTCATTTCCCTCTGCTTTTTTCATATCTGACCATAAATTGCTGGAACATGATTCCGCCAACGATGAGAGCAAGCCCTGCGAAGGTTGAAATGAATATTTGTTCCTTCAGGATTAAATGTATAAAAAAGAGAGCCAAAAACGGCGAAAGAAAGACCAGATTTCCAATTCTTGAATTATTATCTGAGAGTTGTAATGCCATTAGCCAGCATACAAATGCTATTGCCATTTCAGTAATCCCGACATAAATTGCAGGATACCATCCTGAGGAAAATGAAGGAAATCCTTTTGTTAGCCATAGCCAAAGGCTTATAAATAGCGCTCCGAAGAAAAAATTGAGTAGGATTTTTTCCAACTCATCCCGTTTGTCCCTGACGTTGAATATCCAGAATGAAGCCCAAATTATTGAACTACCTGTTGCAAGCAGGATTCCCACAAGAGACTGCCTGTCAGGGCGAAAAGAGTGTTCTCCTTGTAAGCTGATAGCCAATACTCCAAGAAAACTTATTGTAATGGCTGCATAATCAAACCATTTAAGCTTCTGTTTAAGGAAAGGAACAGAGAGTATGACCAGCATAATTGGCCAAGTATAATTTAGTGGCTGAGCAATTTGTGCTGGTAAAAGGCTATATGCCTTAAGCAATATCATATAAAAAAGAAAGGGATTAAGAAAACCCCCAAGGGCTGATCTTAGCAGATTGCTTTTGGATTTAATATTGATTCTTTTTTTGATAAGGATGCTATAAATCAGAAGTGTAATCCAGGCCGTATTTGAAGCAACAAAAAGAAGCTGACTGAATTCTAAGGTTTTGAGAGAGAGTTTAAAAGCTGTTCCTGAGGTAGACCACATCAGGATTGCAATGATTGCGAAGAAGATTGATTTTCGCTGTTTCATTGATTGATATCTGATGTTGGCTGATCCCTGATCATTCTCAAATATTTTCTGGCGTCGAGATTGTAAAAGCTGTTAGGAAACTCCACAATCAAATCTCCAAATAATTCCTCAGCTCTGTCAAGCTCCCCTTCATTATACAGTAACTCAGCCAAACGAAACAATGCCTTGTGTCCCCAAACTTCGTGTTTGAATTTTTGAGTTATTTCATTAAAATGAGATTTTGCACCTGCCAGTTCTCCTTTTTTAACAAGAATTTCCGCCTTTTTAAACAGGGCATCATCCTTTGCAAGACTGGATGCGTCAGAGTTGATAATGGAATCAAGAACTACCAGACTTTCAGAAGTTTTCTTCTGAAAATGCAAATATTCGGCTCTGGAAATAGCCTTCAGAGCTAGTCTTAAAGTATCATCAGCCGCCTGATTCTCTCTGATCATTAATGAAAGCTCAAAAGCATCATTAGCTATTAGCTTTGAGGAACTCCCTTTTAGTACATTGAGCTGTGCCAGAGCCCAGTTGAAGTCGCCAGTGAAATATGCAAGCTGGGCTTTTCTGAATTTGGCCAGTGATCCTGTTGGATTATTCTTATTTTCTTTATCTACTCTGGCATACAGAAATATGGCTTCCCATGGATCGCCTGAAATCATTAGATAGTCTGCCTTATCCAACATGTAGTTGGCCTGAAGTTGCCGGTTGCCGACTGACAAAGAAAGAGCTGAATCGATTTGTATAAGTGCAGAATCTGGATTAGATAAATAGAAAGCATTCAAATAAGCGAGGTCCTTAATTTGAGAAGCTTTTTGAAGAGGATCAAGCAGAAGTGTAGCAGAAGATTGATAAGATTGATACAGTGCCTGAAAATTATCTCTTGTACTACTTAAGGATTCTTCATAAACATCCAAAAGAGTTTGATTCTTTTCTACCAATGCCTGGCTATAAGGGTTTTGTCCTGGTCTTACCACATTCCGGTTTGTATTGGTATTTCCGGGCCCTTTTTCTATAATAAATTCGTAAGCTCTAAGAGCTGGTTTGTAGTCGCCGGCTTGTCTTGCTGATCGTGCTAAACCCAGAGTTCTCATCCCGGAATCCCTGCTCCGGATATCAAGAGAAATAGCTTGATCAACGGCTAGGTCGAAGTCATGTTTTTGAATATACACCCATATCAACAACTCGCTGAACA
This sequence comes from Bacteroidota bacterium, assembly GCA_034658635.1. Classification (GTDB taxonomy): domain Bacteria; phylum Bacteroidota; class Bacteroidia; order Bacteroidales; family UBA12481; genus JABHCC01. Next base: position 3,415 of record JAYEFL010000412.1, read on the forward strand.
CCCTTAGTCCTGGAAATTGCTGAATATATTGTAAGGTTTTTTGCTGAGTGAGATCCAGGAGGTTTTTATCTATATCACGACTTAGGGCTGACCTTAAATAGTTTTGCACTGAATTGAGGTAAACAGGTTGAGCAAGCAGCAAAGCCAGGTATTCATCGAGCATTTCCGCTTGTCTGTGCTGTAATCCATAGAGATAAGCTACATCCATTCGGAATTCATCAGGCATGTTAAGAACTGATCTGCCGATCTCGTAAACCCTCAGGGCATGATCAAATTTGCGATATGTAGTGTAACTTGCTCCAAGTTTCTTAATATCAACAATCGAACGGGGGAATGTTTTAAAAGGTTTTTCAAGGAATTCTTCAGACTTTTTCCGGTTCTGTTGTGCTTCAAAGATGTAAGCAAGGTCAACGTAGATTGTTATGTCGCGGGATTGACGGTAGACCTTGCGAAGTTCTTTTTCGGCAGTTTGATATTCTTCCAGCTCGATCAGACAACGCACATAGTAATTCAGATAGTGCCGGGCTTTGTTTGTCTGATATATTTCGAGAAAAAGAGGAGCAGCTTTTTCCCATTCTCCATCGTTAAAGTACTGATATGCCAAAGGTGTACTTATCTGCCCCTGAATTTGATCCATGAGAGAGAAGCTGAGGAGAATCGCTACCCAGACAAAAACTATTTTATGGTTTGTCAATGCGGTCAAATCCGGTATACTTTTGAAGAACTTCAGGTACCTCAATATAGTTATCCCTTTGGTAATTTTCCAAAATCGCAGCTACTATCCGTGGCAGTGCCAGTGCACTTCCATTGAGAGTATGTGCAGTAATGTTTTTTTTAGTTTCTTTATCCTTATATCGAAGCTTTAGCCTGTTAGCCTGAAAATCAACAAAATTGGAGACAGAACTGACTTCTAACCATCTTTTTTGTCCGGCTGAATAGACTTCAAAATCATAAGTAAGGGCAGAAGTAAAACTAATATCACCACCACATAGCAGTAGAATTCGATAAGGTAAACCGAGTTTTTGGACAAGCGATTCTACGTAGGCTACCATTTCCTTTAATGCATCGTAGGAATCATCCGGATGCCTGACCTGAACCACCTCAACTTTATCAAACTGATGCAGCCTGTTAAGTCCCCTTACATGGGCCCCCCATGAGCCTGCTTCACGTCTGAAGCAAGGAGTATAGGCTATGTTCTTAAGAGGTAGCTGATCTTCCTGCAGTATTACATCCCGATAAATATTTGTAACAGGAACCTCTGCCGTTGGTATTAGGTAGAGATTGTCAACGCCTGCATGGTACATTTGGCCCTCTTTGTCAGGTAATTGTCCTGTTCCGAATCCAGAGTCCTCGTTTACAAGGATAGGCGGAAGGATTTCATCATATCCGGCCTGATCTCCCTCGTCAAGAAAGAAATTGATCAATGCCCGTTGAAGCTTTGCTCCTTTATTTTTGTATACTGGAAATCCAGCGCCTGTTATTTTCACCCCTAATTCAAAGTCAATCAGCTTATATTCATCAGCAATTTCCCAATGGGGTTTTAGAGATCCCGGGAATTCTGGCATGAGAGATTTTTTAATCTCAAGATTATCTTCCTCTCCTTTGCCTTCAGGAACTGAAGGATGTGGCAGGTTGGGTAACTGTACCAATGTCTCATAGAGTTCGCTCTCTGTTTCCAGATGTCTTTCTTTAAGATTTTTGCTGGATTCTTTAAAGGCGGCAGTTTTGCTTTTGGCCAAATTGGCCTCATCGGTTTTTCCTTCCCTAAAGAGCAGGCCAATCTGCTTTGAAAGTTTGTTTAATTCAGATAATTCAAGTTCCATTTGTTGTTGGATATCTCTTCGGGCTTTGTCTAAGCGAATGATTTCCTCCACCAAGGGTTTAGCATCTAAGTTTTTGATCTTGAGTAGCTCAATTACCTGATCCTGGTTTTCAAGAATGTTTTTTATTGAGAGCATCTTATAAGTATTAGAAGGGCATAAAAATAAAAAAACTCCTGAATTAATCCCCAAGGGAGAATAAGACAGGAGGAAGTATTTTAGGAAATATTTTTTCTACTCTGCTACTGTAAGCGGATCAATGGATACATAAGAACGATTGTTGTCCTTCTTTGTAAAAACAACTTTTCCATCTTTCAGTGCAAAAAGTGTATGATCTTTTCCCATGCCAACATTGTTGTCAGGGTGATGGCGTGTGCCTCGCTGACGAACGATGATATTACCTGCTTTGGCAAACTGACCTCCGTAAATTTTTACACCCAGTCGTTTGCTTTCTGATTCCCGACCGTTCCTTGAACTACCTGCTCCTTTTTTATGTGCCATGCTAATTCGTTTTTTTTGTTTTCCCTAACAGGATATCTTCGATTTGAATCTGAGTGAGATCCTGACGGTGTCCATTCAGTTTCTGATAGCCTTTCCTGCGTTTCTTATGAAAAACCATTACTTTGTCACCACGCATGTGGCTAAGGATTTTTGCCGAAACTTTGGCTCCCTTAACTACAGGTGTTCCTACTTTAATTTTTCCATCATTATCAACCAACAGTACCTTCTCAAAGTCAACTTGGGTACCTTCATTCTCTGCCAGTCTGTGAACAAAAACCTTCTGGTCTTTCTCCACCTTGAACTGCTGTCCAGCTATTTCAACTATTGCGTACATCTTTGTCTTATTGATCTTATATTTACTAGGGAGTGCAAAAGTATGAAACATTTGACTATTATCCAACGTATTGATTCGAATATTTTATTTGCGACTGTTGGGAAATCCCTCAGGTGGATATACAGACAGCTCTGAATTTTTTGATACTTTTACCGTAAAGCTAGATTAATGGAGAAAAAAGTCAGGCTCAGGATACTCGGACTTACATATAGTCAGACTCAGACTGGAAGTTATGCTCTGGTGCTTGCAGAGGAAGGCGGTGATCGGCGCATCCCTATTATGATTGGAGCCTTTGAGGCCCAGGCTATTGCATTGCACCTTGAGGAACTACACCCTCCACGCCCCCTGACACACGACTTATTTAAAAGCTTTGCATCAGCGTATGGAATCAGTCTGAAGGAGGTGATGATCAGTAAATTGGCTGCAGGTATTTTTTATTCAGTATTGTACTTTTATAAGGGTGATGACATTATCATGATAGATTCCCGCACATCTGATGCTGTTGCCTTAGCTTTGCGTTTTAAGTGTCCGATTTTTACATCCAGGGATATTATTGACCGGGCTGGAGTTATAATGGAGGATAAAAGTGATGATGAGAAGAACAATGAGAATGATATTGATATTCTGCAGAGTGGAGAAACGCATATTGGAGAAAAGGGATCACTGAGCTTGTCTGATCTGGATGAGTTAAAAGAAATGCTGCAACAGGCTGTTGAAGAGGAGGATTATGAGAAGGCTGCAGAAATACAAGTGGAAATAAGTCGCAGGCAAAGGAAAAGAG
>JAYEFL010000413.1:0-23796 GCA_034658635.1 Bacteroidota bacterium
TGGTCTGCCACCAGCAGCAGTGGGAGCGCTAGAAGCAGGCTTAAGTTTATAAGTGGCTAACACTCTTGTCTCAAGGTTCTGCTCAAAAGCTTTTATGGATGAGATAAAACTTCTGGATTTGTCAATAGATGAGGCCTTTAGTCCTTTTTTCGGACTAAATTCATGTATATCCCCGGTAAAAAGACTGGTAACATTGATAAGTACTGAGCTATCAGCCCCAAAGGCTTCAATTTTTATGGCCTTGATTATGTTCTCAACGGATGATGCTTTAACAGCAATATCCTCAGGAGTTCCTTCATCGGCTCTCATTTGGTACTCTACATTCCTTAACAATATCTGATCCTGGAATCTCTCCCATCGAACTACACGGCGGATTACCTCAGTACCCCCATACCCGAAACTGGTTTGGGTTTTAGAGAACTGCACAATCCATAGAAACTCTTTTCCAAGTTGCATAAGTGGAATTTCATAATAGAGTTTATTGTCAAACTCATGGGTGATAAAAACACCCGTCTTCGTAAAGGCTGTGTCTGGGATTAGCTCGGCAAATGTCTTAAACTTTGGCTTGGCTTTGGGAGTTTTTTCTGTCTTGACGGTATCCTGTGCTGCCAGATTAAGAGAAAGAAAAGCAAAAAGAAGAAGGCCTGACAAGAGGTGCCACAGCTGTCTGGAAGTTTTCATGATAAAAGAATTTATGTCTGGTTATTTGTGTAAACAAATATAGGTTTTTTCAATAAAGCGGAGAGATGCTGAATAGCATTCCGATGGATGATTTGGAGATTGCAAAAATTTCTATACTTTTATCCCCGATTATGAAAGTGAGTATTAGCAAGCGAAATATTATTATCTCTAGCAATTGGTGTTGGCCTCCGCCCTCCGCTTGGTTGTAGATAAATTCGTTTGAATCATAATATTTTGAAAGAGCGCGTTGTTTACAACGGGCTCTTTCTGCGTTTACGACAAATTTTTTAATACCAAATAACATGACTAAAATTCGAAAAATTGTATTGACAGAGGATGAAATGCCAAGGCAATGGTATAACCTGGCTGCAGATGTAAAATGCCCTCCATTTATGAGTCCTGACGGACCAGTACCGCCTGAAGCCTGGGAGAAGGTTTTTCCGATGAACCTTGTTGAACAGGAGTATAGCACTGAGCGTTGGATAGATATCCCTGAGGAAATTCTTGGTTTACTGACCAGATGGCGTCCGGCCCCGATGCATCGGGCATATGCGCTGGAAGAAGCTCTTGGAACACCAGCCAAAATCTATTACAAAAATGAGAGTTTATCTCCTGCCGGAAGTCACAAACCCAATACTGCAGTGGCTCAGGCCTGGTATAACAAGCAGTTTGGAACCAAGAAATTAACAACTGAAACTGGTGCCGGGCAGTGGGGTAGTGCTCTGTCTTTTGCCTGTTCATTGGTTGGCATCGAGGCAAAAGTATTTATGGTGCGGGTTAGTTTTGACCAAAAACCATTTCGTAAACTAATGATGCAAACCTGGGGTGGCACATGTATTGCCAGTCCGAGTATGGAAACACAGGCTGGTCGAGATATCCTTGCAAAATACCCCGATACTCCCGGAAGCCTTGGCATTGCTATTTCAGAGGCCATTGAGGCAGCTGTTTCTGATCCTTCTGGTGAAACCAAATACTCACTGGGAAGCGTTCTGAACCATGTGATGCTTCATCAAAGTATCATCGGACTGGAGGCAAAAAAGCAGCTTGAAAAAGCTGGAGAGGGATTACCGGATGTCATTATTGGATGTGCTGGTGGCGGAAGTAATTTTGCCGGACTGGCATTCCCGTTTACTTTAGACAAGATACATGGAGCTGATATAGATATTATTCCTGTTGAGCCATATTCTTGTCCTACCCTGACGCAGGCTCCGTATGTATACGACCATGGGGATACAGCTAAAATGACTCCATTGCTTGCTATGCATTCATTGGGTCATGCCTTTGTCCCTCCTCCAATTCATGCCGGTGGATTACGGTATCACGGTATGTCTCCATTGGTGAGCAAGGCGGTTGAAGAGGGATTAATGGCTCCACGGGCCATCCATCAGCTTGAGTGTTATAAGGCGGGTGTCTTATTTGCAAAAACTGAAGGCATTATCCCTGCTCCTGAAACAACCCATGCAATTGCTGCTGCTATTCAAGAAGCCAACAAAGCCAAGGAAGAAGGAAAAGAGAAAGTAATTTTATTCAATTTCAGCGGACACGGTCTGATGGACCTCGTTGGATATGATAAGTATTTTGCAGGTGAATTAACTGATTATAATCTACCACAAGATGAGATTACTAAGAATACTGAAGTTTTAAAAGCTTATCCAAAACCTTAGGTTCATTGATATAGATAAAAAAGAGCTGCCCTAATCGGGGTGGCTCTTTTTTTTGTCAAAAATGGCATGACGGAAGTACCTGATACTTGATAGCCCGAGAGCCAGACCAATACCCATATACAATACTGACAAATATATTCTTGGCAAGGATGAGTTGCGCAAACTTATACCCATAGTCATCATAACTGCAATCAGAATATAACTCTTCCAGGGCATAAAGCCGAAAAGGCAATATTTCTGTTCAATGTGGTGAATTCTGATCAGGTTTTTGTTAACTATCCGGAGGAAACCCAGGTGATGAATGAGGAGTCCTGCCATAACACCTACCAGAATATACCAGACAAGCCCCGATCCATGATATTCCAGATACCAACCGATCGCATACCGGGCAAGCATTATGCCGACCACTAACCAGAGTAGACCTGCCAGCGTCATTAACACGTGTTTGCCAACGCCCGGATGGACATTTTTAAAAAAGGGTGTCATTGACTGGCCAAAGTACGAAAAAGCTCTGGTTATTTTGAAACGATCAGTTTACCAGTGAATAATGGATTATTGTCGATTCCTACCAAACGGACCATATACAGCCCATTTGACAGGCCAGAAAGGTCAATCCGCTTTTCGCTTGTCTTAATCAGCAGTTTGCCTGAGAGATCTGAAATCTCCACTGTATTAAAATCTTCAGAATCAGCTATGGTCAGGTAATCTGATACCGGATTCGGATAAATGCGATAATCATCCGTCGTCCTTTCCGGAAGAGTGCTTTTCCATGAATTCGCTTGTCCTGATTTTGTTCCACCTTCATCAATAGAATATCCGTAAAGGGCTATTTCATTTACTTTAGCTTTCACAGTATTATACATTGAAAGTCGTATGAACCGGGTGGTAACCTTAAGGGTGTGTTGATTCCAGATGCCCCTATTCTTGCATGGATCGGTAAGCAGATCAAGCCATTCATTATTGATCAGAGCGCTTATAATGAGGTCACCACTATGCTTAACATCATGCAAGTATATGCTTTCTAAAAAGTAGTTGCCCCCCAGATTAATCTCCATATGGAAAGGTGCATATTTAAGGTTCCTTCCCGGAACCCAGGGGGAGCTGACCGGATGTTGATCTAATGTGGGATCCAGATGCTGTTCATCTACCAGAAACTCTGGAGAAATAAGACTTCCACGCAGCACCAAATCAGTTATCTGTTCTTTTGAAAGAATTAAGCGCTCCGCTACTTGCTCATTGGAATAGACGGGGCCCATCCCTGTAAAGCTTGCTGAATTACCTGGATCTGGGATGAACACTCCTTCTTCGATCGTGAAATTCAACTTTTCAATTGATACCAGAGAATTGTTTTCTAGCACTAATACAGGTGGTGGTTCTGAAGCATTCAGGAAAAATGGCATGTCAGTGTTGAATTGATTAGCTGTCAGGTACAGATCATTATATTGGTTCATGTTTTTCACCACCTCTGTTCCATTTAAGTCGAGGAAGTAATTATGATGGAAATTAATTGGAGAGTTGTCCAAAGTCCAATAGCGATCATCAATGAAAACACCTAAGTTATTTTCACTATAGTTATTGAAAACTTCAATATTCCCCATCCCAAAAACGATTACTCCGTAAGCCGGGCCATTGACAAGAATATTGTTATATACTTTTGCCACACTATTGCCACCGATCTGAAGAATATTCTCCTGAGAGCCAAGATGGTGAAGACCGGAGTTCATCAATAGGTTATTGTAAATTTCAACATCTTCCACACAATTTGCAATTTGTATGCATTCTCTGTGGGTGTCTGTAACAACATTGTTGTAAACCCTGACATGCCTGAATTCCATTCCCGGGGAGACTGTTTCTCCAATGTACATCCCTGCGCTGACTCCGTGGATATACATATCATGGACAATAAGGTTATTGAACTGTGGATATGGGACAGGAGGATTTCCACGATAATCCTTTTTTGCGTATAATCCGAAGAACGTGTCTTCTCCGCCTATGATCTCAATAAACTCTGTCTCACAATCCGAACTAAGTCCGGTAAGGGCGAGTCCACATTCTGATCCCAGAAGTGTAAAACCATATCTGACTGAAGGATCTCCGGTTCCAGTTACTTTGATAAACTGACAATTCATAAATTCGAGAGCTCCCCATGCGCCAGTGTTGATATTCACCTGGCCACCTGAATTTATAAAAATAACAGGGCTGGTTGCATCTCCGGAAATGCCAACAATTTTTAAAGTTTCACTCCTGGGTGCAATGATTTTAACAATGTCTCCGGGCCCTGGAGTGGTGGAAAATGATCCGGCTGTGACATAAGTTGTGCCAGGTTGGATTTCATAAATTTGCTGACTGAGCAAATTTGAGGTTGGTTGAGCCAATAACGCAACCAATAAAACGAAAAAGTAGCGCTTTACCATTTTGCAGTAGTTTAGATTTGTACAATAGTTGTGGCTCAAACAACATCTGCTAAACTAGTGATTTAGAATGTATTTACCAAATTCAGCGTGAAAGATTCATTTAGTAGCTAGCAGAACCTTCCCGGCAAACACTGAATCGAATATCCCATTGGCAACAGCCAATTTCCCATTAACCCATACGAAGTCTATACCCTCGGCATATTGGTGGGGTTTCAAAAAAGTGGCAGGGTCATTGACCGAGTCTAAGTCAAACAATACCAGGTCGGCTGAAAAGCCTTCTCTGATTAGCCCTTTCCTATCTAATCCAAGAGTTCTGGCTGGTAATCCCGTCATCTTGAAGATCCCTTCTGGCAGAGTAAGAATATTTTCCTCCCTGATATATTTCCTTATAACTCTTGCCTGAGAGCCATAATTCCTGGGGTGAATCCCTTTTGCATCGGGATTTACAGCGCTTCCATCTGAAGAAAACATAAGCCAGGGTTCTTTCATTTGTTTTATCAGGTTAGATTCAAGCATGGTGCTTAGTGAAATAACCAGGTTTTCTCCTTCGCTGATAACCAGATCAGCTGCTATGTCAAATGGGGTTGAAGTCTGTTCTTCAGCAAGGTCAATAAACATTCTGTTAATCAATTCAGGATTTTTCGGAGCATATACGATTGAGAAGTAATTCCATCCTCCCTTGGCAACCCAATTAGTTTGCCCATGTCTGCCTCTTTCAGTCAATAATCTTATCTCCTCTCTCTTTTGAGAATCAGACAGCGCCTCCTGTATGTCTTTAATTGTATTTAAATTAAGTGATTCAGGATACAGGAGAACAGATGCAAGAGTGCTGGTAGCTGATTTGTCATACGGGTACATATCTGCCGTGACTTTTATCCCTGATTCCTGTGCTTGAAGCACGAGTTTGATGACTTGCTCCATTGCTGCCCAATTCTCGCGGCCATTTGCCTTCAGATGAGAGATGTTCAGAGGGATATTTGCTTCTGTGGCAATTCGAATGGCTTCTTCTGTAGCTTCAATCAGATCATCTTCTTCACTTCTCATGTGAGTTGTATAAAAGCGATTTGTTCCGGATATCACTTTTGCAATTTCAATGATCTCTTCTGTGGAGCTATACTTCTCCGGTACATATTGTAATCCACTTGAAAGACCCCAACTACCCTGATTAATTGCTTTTTCAAACAGAGTCTTCATCATTTCCATCTCTTCATTTGTCGGGGTGCGATCAGCATTGCCCATAGTCTGGGATCTCAACCAGCCAAATCCTGTTACCGGAATCATATTGGTGCCTATGCCATTGGATTCAAAGTGGGTTTTAAAGGAGCTTAACTCACCTGTTCCATATCCGCAATTTCCGGTAACTACTGTGGTAACTCCCTGTAACAGGTAGTTGAGATTTCCTTTGGTTTCTTCCTTATCCATCCCCCAGTCACAATGCGTATGCATGTCAATAAAGCCTGGTGCCAGAACTCTGCCTTTGGCTTCAATAATCATGTTGGCCTTCCCACTGATCCTTTGCGAAATTTTGAAAATGGTATCGCCTTTAATTGCAACATCGGTTTTATAGCCTGCAGAATTTGTTCCATCTATTACAAAAGCATCTTTTATCAGATAATCATATGCTTCCTGCTCGTTGCAAGCGATGCATGCAATCATCAAAGAAACGAGTACCGAAAATTGTTTAATTCTCATAACTATAAAGATTCAGGTTAACTGCATATGAAAGTACAAATAATCTATGGTAATTTCATTTATATAAAAATATCTATATTGCTCCCTGTTTTTCCATAAGCCCATGAAGAAACCTTGTTTAATTTGTCCCCAACTCTTTGCAGTCTTGTCAGTGCCGGCATTTATAGCGCTGTATACTTTTACCGGCCTGATTGTTCTGTGCCTTCTTGTTCTTGCAAGCCTGCGAATGCGAAAAGCAGTCAGAGTGGTTGTCCGTTTTTGGGGCTGGGCTTCTTTTGTTATGATATTGAAAAGGCTAAGGGTAGTTGGGAAAGAACATATTGAAAAGGACAAGAAGTATATTCTGGTTGCTAATCATGCGAGTTTATTTGATATTCTGGCTATAGTGGCCTTTTACCCTAATATTTCCTTCTTTGGCAAAGAGTATCTCACAAGGATTCCGGTTTTTGGTAAGGTTATCAAGATGATCGATTTTATTCCGATGAAAACGACAACTCTCAGAAATACCCGAAATATGCTGGATCAATTGTCAGAGAAAGCTGAGAGTGTAACAATAGCTATTTTTCCTGAAGGTACCAGAACACGGGATGGCGATATTAAGCGGTTCAGGAAGGGATTTGTTCACTTGCTCAGGGCTACTGATCACCAAATTTTACCGGTTACACTCAAAGGCTTTTTCTTTTTTAAACCTCCACAAAGATTCTATATAGATTTTGTGACAAGACTCAAGGTAATAATTCACCCACCTCTTGATAACGAAGAATTGAGAGCAAAAGATGATCAGGAGATTATTGATACCGTGAAGGGGATTATTGAGTCAGCATATTATTAACCAAAACAATGATTATGACAAATTCTGAAACGGAGAAATGGGCGTTTATTGTCAATCCAATTGCTGGCAATGGATATGGAGAGACTATTGTCCCGGAATTGAAAGAGAAAATTAAACAGTACAATATTGATGCGGAAGTTGTGCTTACTGAGCGTAACGGACACGCAACGGAATTGTCTGCAGATTTCCTGGATAGAGGATTCAAATATATTATTGCTGTTGGTGGTGATGGAACGATGAATGAAGTTGGGACTCCTTTAATCGGACATAAGGATGTTATCACGGGGATTGTTCCGGCGGGAACCGGGAATGATTTTGTTCAGATCCTGGGTTTTCCTGATCGGTTTAAGGAGAAAGACTGGGAAACATTTTTCAGTCTGCCAATTAGCCATTTAGATGCTGGATCATGCAATGGAATACCGTTTTTTAATGGCTTGGGCTTGGGGTTCGACGGAGTAGTTGCGGCAAAAAACTATGTGGCACCCGGAGAAACCAAAAGAGGGGGCAAGATAAAATATGTTTGGATGATCCTCAGCACATTGCTGTTTTTTAAAGAAAAGCAGGCAGTTATTGAATCCAATGGAAAGAGAGATGAAACCAAGTGTTTTATGAATACTATTGGTATTGGAAGAAGGCATGCCGGGGCTTTTTATGTGACACCTAAAGCAATTGGAAATGATGGTCTGCTGGATGTTTGTCTGATCAGAGAATTAAATCTCCTTGAGCGTTTGAAAATTTTTTTGATGGTTCCAAAAGGAACCCATCTGAACGATAAAAATGTGCACTATTATACTACTGATAAGTTGACTCTTGAATTTGAAGAGGAAGTTCCTTTTCATGTTGATGGTGAGGTGCATTTTGCTACAAAATATGAGGTTGAAATTCATCCAAATGCTGTAAGAATGATTTACAACTCTCAAGGTTCTCATTGTTTAAATATTTGATCAATTTGAAAAATCCTCAAGATCATTCAGCCTCTTATAACGTTTTCGTTGATCTCGATAAAACCGTTCTTAGTTTAAATTCAGGGACAGTCTTGGTGAGAAATGCTCATAGTGAGGGCTTAATGCGAACCAGAGATCTATTAAATGGTCTTTATCTGAGTGTATTGTATAAGATGGAATGGCGTGATACCCGAAAGATTATTAATGCTATGGCTATGTGGATGAAGGGACTCAGAGAAGAGGTGTTTTCTGAATTCGCTGCCAGAATTGTTAAAGACCATCTCATTGATTTAATTCGTCCTGAAATGAAGGAGGAGATTTCCCGCCATCGCTCTCAGGGAGCCCGGATAGTGATGCTCTCTGCAGCTTTGTCATATATCTGTGATCCTATTGGAGAATACCTTGAAATGGATCATATAATTAGCTCTCATCTTGAGGTAAAAGATGGTTTGTTCACCGGGAAACCCATAGGACGTCTTTGTTTTGGGGTAGAGAAACTGAAAAGTTTGAAGTCTTACTGTAAGGAAAATCCATGTGAGTTGACGAACGATTATTATTATGCAGATTCAATCTCAGATCTGCATGTTCTAAAGGTTGTTGGTCACCCGGTTTGTGTGGATCCAGACAAACGACTGGCTCGTTATGCCAAGCGTCATAACTGGAGGGTGATACCCTAACCACTCTGGTATTATTTATTGGTTCAGGTTTTTCTGGTGGCGATTTAACGCATAGGGAGAACTTGCTGCAATTATTCTTGGCCTGCCCGTTTCAATCTATGTTTGGTTTATCCTTGACTATCAGAACAAGTCAATGTGGCAGGGACTGGCAATTCTGTTTGGACTCAGTCTGCTGACTCTTATTTTGATAACACTCCTGACCAAGCCGGAGGACAAGGAGGTTTTGAGAACTTTTTATAAACGTTGTCGGCCGCCAGGGATTTGGGGAGCTGTCAGGATAGGGCAGAAGGAAAGGCAAAGGGCAAAGGGCAAAGGGGTTTGGTTGTTAATTCCGGGTTGGGAATTTTTTGTTGTTTGGGATTGGTTTTGGCGACTAATGCCGTGTTTACAATGGCCTATGGAGTGCTCCTTTTAGGAATTCTGCTAACTTTACTAACAGGAATAGTACTACTTAAACGACTAAGCAAATAAACCGATATACCAATACACCAAGTAACCAATAAACCAATATACCATGTCAAAATATACTACGTAGGTGATTGGGCTGTTCTTACCGGCCCTGTGTTTGCTGAAAGTCCTTTTCAATTTGCTGCTTTCAGCCGACTCCTCAGTGCAAAGCGATAAATGTGAGATCAGGCAAAGTTCTGTCTCCTGGCAGTTGGAAGTATTGGATGATCAGCAAATTAATTGTCAGGCCGAGGCTTTCCTTGATATGGAAGAAGAATCTTGTAAGTTCGGAGATAACTATGCATCAGCTGTTGAGCTTTGGAGAGACCACCGTATGGCTGATATTGATAAAGGAGCTTCATCAACCATTGAATTATTGATTAACGAGATCAAAATCGGAAGTCTAAATCTGGTGTTTTTGAACGCTGAGGTTTTCTCTTCTTTTGTAGGTTTGATTCAATCTGCTCAATGGAATGGTGAAACAAACCCTGGCATTTCCAGAGACGAACACTACTGTTTGATTACCTGTGCCAACGGAGTGGTGGGATATTTGCCAGACATTGAGCAGTGCCGGTCGGGATGAGGTGGAGATTTCACATATTTTTTATGACAGCTTCCGGATTGTTCCCGGTGCTTTAGAAAAAATGGCTGAAATGTTACTTGCTAATTGACAGCTTATTTAAATTCCACCTTAAAACTGCTTTTAACTTTTATTGTTTGAGGAATGCTCATGTTGGCTGCCGGAATGTCAACAATCCCTTCTGTTACTCCGGATGATTCACTGGAAATAAACAACCCTTTGGTGTATGCAAAAATAATGGTGCTTTGCGAATTATTCTTCCGGTCGATGCTTATCTCCATGCCCTGCTGAGTAAATACTCCAGAGGTCGTCAATAAACCATGTGATTCAATGACCAGGCAGGGTAAACCATCAAGCTCTTTTTTCTCAATAATCTCATATTCAATCGTTCCACTTGTTTTCAGAACGCTTCCACCGTAGGGTAATTCAGAGTTGACATCCTGAATCCAGGTTGATCCCACCTTAACAGGCTCATCGGGTAAGGTCAGGAACATAACTTTAAATCCCTGTTGAAACATTTCACCATTGATCTGCTCTCCTGCAGCGTTAGTTATTGTTGGAAAATCATTAAATCCTCCATAATTTGTAATTTCTCCTTTGGCGCCAAGGTCTAGTGTGAAAAGTTTATTAATAATTTTGGAATAATCTGTGTCACCATTAGCCATATCGCTTGTCATTTTCTGACTCATTTCGTTGTATTGGAATTCCACGCGGGTAGAATTGTCATCCTGAATTCCAAGAGACTTGCCCATCATTTTGCTGGCAGATTCCATTTGGATACTTATTGTCTGTCCCATTTGTTCTGTAATAATCTCAGAGCTTGAGGAGCTTGTCATTTCAAAGCTTTGTCCTTTTTCAATTTGATAGTTTAACAAGATTGCATCTCCCCCCTTTGCTCCCTTAAATAGGGCACAGGAAGAGAGGGAAGACATAAGGATAAGGAAAATGGCGAGGCTGGTTAGTTTTGTTTTTTGTTTCATGATAAGAGGTTTTGTTTCGTCATTCGTCATTCGTCATTCGTCATTCGTCATTCGGAAGCGTGAAGCATTGTGATCTTTGTGGCTAGTCAGTTGTCCTAATACACCAGTATACTACTATTACTCCAACTGACTTTTCAGTTCAAATCTTACTAATATCAAATATTCCAGTTTAATTTTTTCGAATTCAATTTCCGGGATGGATTGTTCCATATCGGCTTCAGCGAAGGATTTCATCATGATGCTACTTGCTCTTTGAGCACGGGGATAGTATCCGTTTCCCATTTCCTGAATAAACAGAGCATTACCAATTGATTGATCAATTCCAGCTGCCAGCAGTTTTGCTTTCTCCTTTGCTGCTTTAATGGCCATAACTTTGACTTTGTTCTGAAGTGCTTCTATTTTCGAATGGCCGACTTTTTCAATGCTGATATTTGATATCCCGATTTTCTCCAGTTCGATGAATACTCTGGCTGTGATTTGGCCATTGTGAAGAAGTAATTGGTAATCTTTGGAAGTAAGAATTGAGTTTTTTCGTAACAGATGTGATCTGAAATTGCTTGAGAAGTCAATAATAGCCAGTTCTTTTTCAGTATCCACCCCAATTTTTTTCAGGGTAAGGATCATTAATCTTTCCAGTTCTTCAAGACTTTGTTTGGCCTTATAATCAAGTTCGTTGATCCTGATTTTTAGATAAATCTCATCCGGAATGATCTCCAGCTCGGCCTTGCCTGTTACCTCCATATATGGCTGGTCGATGAAGTTTTTCCCTTGCTGAGCGTAAGTAGCTGACGTGAAAATCAGCAGAAGGATAATAAGTTTTGCTTTCATTTAGATTATCTTTGACTCTATGAATTTACAGGAAAATTCCCGTTACTCCAAGAGTGAAGAACAAGCCAACGCCATATCACATTTGATTGGAACTTTGATGGCAATATTTGGCACAGTACTGTTGCTAATTAAATCAGTGCAGTTGGGAACAGGCTGGCATATTGTTAGCTCTGCCATATTCGGGGCCAGCATGATCCTTTTGTATTTTTCATCCACCATGACTCACTGGCTGAAGCCTGGTAATGCTAAGGAGGCTTTCTTTACTCTGGATCAGGTGGCGATATTTTTTCTTATCGCCGGAACATATACTCCACTCACCCTGGTGGCTTTGCACGGACCAATGGGATGGATTATTTTCGGACTTGAGTGGGGGCTGGCTGCTATTGGAATTACAATACGACTTATCAGATCAGGAAAATTTAATTCGGGTGTGAATTTGTTTTATATTTTCTTGTATGCGGCGATGGGTTGGATGATATTAATTGCCATAGTGCCTACTTATGAAAGAGTTCCTTTTTGGGGAGTTATGTTGATTTTGATAGGGGGATTATGTTATACCATCGGGATATATTTTTATAAGAAAGCTAAATTCTATCAACACCACCTGGTATGGCATTTACTGGTGATTGCGGGTACTTTGGCCCATTTTATTGGTATTTACTACTTCATTCTCCCCATATCATGGTGACTTAGAAGTATTTCGAGGAATCTTGATATTTCTCTCGCAGATGTTCCAGTCTCCATTCACCCAGTTGTTTCATTCGATTTAAAACATTGGTTGTGACCCGGTTGTGGATCGCTTGCCAAATTTTATGGATAAAATGTATGCGATCGAAATTCTTCTTCCCATAAAAATTAAATCCAACTATGAAGAAAAGCTGCGAGGGACAGACTTCTCCCATGTCTGCAATGGGAGACCGTACATACATCACAAAGAATCCAATAGGATACCCTCCAGAACAATCGTAAAGAAGATAGCGGGCATTATCGAAATCAAAACTATCGGGGTCCTTTTTGAAATTCCGGACTTTCAGTCGAAAAAGGGGAATCAGGTTTGTCCATCTTAAAATACAATTTAATCCCAGGGGGTGCTTTGTCTTGCCAAAAAGAAGAATCCGGATATCCTCAAGCTGATCATTAACCCTGTCAACCCTGGCAATGTGATTAGGCCAGCATGTTGAATCTCCATCCCAGTGGAGCAGTTCATTAAACATATAGCTAACAGGTGTATTCACCCCAATTTGATGAATATTCAGAACAGAATATTCATCAGATTCAATACCAAACCTCTGCAGAATTCTTTCATTGTAATTTTGGCGTTGATCTTTTGTCCGGAATCTGATAAGCGTTTTACTTTTCGGACTTTTGAGCAGAAAATACCAGATGTCGGTGAAGACATTACGAGATTTGGAAGGAGGTGCTATTGGTTTCTGCTTCGGCATTGGGCTAAGGTAGGAAACAAAAAACAAAACATACTGCCCTCGCCTTCTTTGTGACTGAATTTTACAGCATTTGAAAGCAGATTTCTCTGGATTACTCGTAACGTGTTATTATCTGCATATACTGAAGTTTTTTGATCAATTTTTAGCTCAAAGCGAATAATTTTTCACTCAGCCTGAGCCCAACTGAGCAGGTTGTTCAGTAAACACCATGGTTGAAGGATTAATATACTGTATTGTAATCACCGGTTTGGTTGGCCCCGATTCTTGCAGAATCAACATAAATCAGTGCAGGCAGTGGTGTACGATGGTCAAATAGTTGAATAACACAGGATAATGCTACATTTGCAGATTCAAAATTTGAATATGATGAGAAGATTGCTAATCAGCTTTATGTTACTGAGTTTATTGGGATTTATTACAGGCAGATCCCAGGATCTGGTTGACCTTGTGAACCCCCGGATCGGAAATATCAGTCATGTACTGAAGCCAACCTTTCCAACGGTTCATCGTCCTTACGGTATGATTCGTTTCTGGCCTGTGACTACACCAGGAATTACTGATACATATCTGGCAAACAGGATTTATGGTTTTCCTCTGAATCGCCCTGAACATCGTGGAGGACCAGCAATAACAGTAATGCCATTTAAAGGCAAAGATGCTTTGTTGAAGGAAAACAGGAGTGCTGAATTTGATCATGATTTTGAAACCGTAAGCCCATACTATTATTCTGTTCAACTTGATGAAATGGAGATGAAGGTGGAGTTTACCCCCACAGATAGATGTGCTTATTTTGCATTTAGCTCAGCAAAAACTGAAGATCTTGTTCTGCTTTTTGAAACAGATGATGTGAGTCGTTTCCAACTTAAAGGAGCTCAGAATCTTACTGGATATGAGACTTTTAAAGGGGTTCGTCAGCACGTGAATATATTTTTCAATCATCCGGTTAAGGAATCCGGATATATCAATGATGAGGGAAAATTGGTCAAGGCCAAATCGGTGAAAGGAAAGGCTGTAAAATACTATCTGGTTTTTGATGGATCAGTTCAGGTGCTCATGAATTATGGTATTTCATGGATTGACAGCAGGCAAGCCGGTAGAAATCTACTGAAGGAAAACCCGGGCTGGAAGTTTGATAAGAAAGTAGATGCAGGAGCAAAAGCCTGGAATAAAGAGCTTGGAAGGATTAAAGTCACCGGGGGAACTCTTGATCAGCGGGTGACTTTCTATACAGCCCTTTATCGTTCTATGGAAAGAATGGTGAATATTAATGAATACGGTCGCTATTACAGTGCCTACGACAAAAAAGTTCATAAAACAAAGCATGATTTTTATGTGGATGACTGGATATGGGATACATACAGATCTTTACACCCCCTTAGAATGATTATTTCTCCCGACCGGGAAAGAGATATGATCAGATCCTATATTCTGATGTATGAGCAGTCTGGATGGATGCCTGCCTTTCCGCAAATTAGCGGTGACGCCAAATGTATGATAGGTCACCATCAGGCCGCAGTGATTGCCGATGCCTGGGCGAAAGGGATCCGGGGTTTCAATAGGACCAAGGCCTATGCGGGTCTCAGAAAGAATGCTTTTGAAGGAACTATGTTACCCTGGCGCGAAGGTGAGGCTACTGAACTGGATGTTTTTTATCGTGAAAAGGGATACTTTCCAGCTTTATCACCTGAAGATACTGAAGCAGTTGAGGCTGTTCATAGCTTTGAGAAAAGGCAGGCTGTTGCCGTTACTCTTGAGCATGCCTATGATGACTGGTGTCTCGCAATCCTAGCTGAGTCATGGGGTCATACAGAGGATGCTGAAGTATTGAAAAGGCGAGCTGATAATTTCAGGAATGTGTATAATAGTGAAACCGGTTTTATGGCGCCTAAAAAGGCTGATGGATCATGGGTTGAGCCTTTTGATCCGAAAACTTCAGGCGGAATTGGATGTCGTGAATACTTTGCTGAAGTGAACAGCTGGAATTATACCTGGTCGGTACAGCATGATATTCCTGCTTTGATTGAATTAATGGGGGGCAATGAACTGTTTGTAAAGAAGCTTGATCAGCTTTTCTCAGAGTCCTTACCTGGATATGCAAAGTGGGGTTCTATAAAAAATCACCCTGATGCAACCGGACTGACGGGCCAATTTGTTATGGGAAATGAACCCGGATTTCATGTTCCTTATTTGTATACTCTCGCCGGACAACCATGGAAGACACAGAAAAGAGTCCGCCAGCTGATGGATGCCTGGTTTCGAAATGATTTGATGGGAATTTGCGGAGATGAAGATGGTGGTGGTTTATCCTCCTGGTATGTATTCTCTGCCATGGGCTTCTATCCAGTAACTCCGGGAAAAGCGGAGTATGTATTGGGAAGTCCGATTTTTGAGGAGATCAGAATCGATCTTGGGAACGGAAAAACATTTACCATTAAAGCTCCCTTTGTTTCAGCTCAAAATAAATACATACAGTCTGTAAAACTGAATGGTGAAAAACACGAAGGTTACATTTTGTCTCATCAAGCCATCACCGAGGGTGGAACTTTGGTGCTTGATATGGGATCAATGAAGAATTAATCTTCCTTTTTTATGCAACGGATGGAGTAATACCCATCGATTACCATATGCCTTTCCTCGACATTGGCCGAATCCTTTTTTAGCTGAAAAACTTTGAGTTTGGATCCTTCTGTTGTAGACGACATAAAGACAGCTGATTTGTAGATACTATCCATTTCAAAATCGACGAAAGAGCCATAAACGTGATAACCCGCATAACCTCCATAGAGCGCATTAAAATCAGATTTTCCTCCGTAATATAGGTCTTTTCCTGCCTGATCGAATCCATAAACTTCAATCATTTCTTTCCACTCAGAAGCTGAAGGGAGTCTCCATCCACCAGGGCAAATATTATTCTGTGGAAAAGGTTCGTTCCAGCTTCCCAATACCCAACTGGCCCTGTATAGTTTCCCAGTAGCCCAGCAGGCATAAGGATTCTCATCATAGCACCAGGTTAATCCCCGGGTTTGAATTGAATCAGAATTTGGATTATATCTGAGATTCTGTCCCATCCACCAACGATCCCCAATCATGACCGTTCCGTAGTACAGAGCGCTTCGTTCATCATAGACATAGGAGGTTGGGTTGTCATATTGCGAAATGTGAATATCCTGCTCAATTTCATCAACTCCTCCATGAGTGTCCTGAACCTTTAACCTGACCAAATAAATACCAGGCTTTGTGAAGGTCCATTGTGCATATTTATCGTGTGAGTATTGAGTATCCCATGAACCATCACCATCAAAATCCCATTTGACTTTCAATTCAGATGGCATATCCTCTTCGTCAGATGAAACCCAGGCATCGAAAAAGAAAGTGGAATAGATATTTCCGAACCTTGAGCTTCTCAAAAAGGAAGCTTTTGGAGGTCGGTCTCCTTTTGTAACCTGGATCAGAACATCTTCTTCCTGATAGAAATTATCAGGACTATATACCCTGACTTTCATGACAGATATACCTGTTAATGGCCTTGGCCAGTAGTAAATACCAGAATCTCCAGCCTCCTTCCAAAACCCATTTTGCTCTTTAAAACTATAATGTAATGGCATTTTAGGCTCACCCAGATAATAACTTCCGGAAGCATCAAAGCGGATGGTGTCCCAGTCAGTTGGATATTCAGGAGTAAATGTGATAATTGGCCTGATAAGGGTGTCAATGTGTGTTACAGTTATTGATTTGCTGATTTCTGCACTCAGACCGCTGGTATCTGTAAGCAATAACCTTACGATATAGTCACCTCGCATCTGATAAGTGTATTCGGCAAAAGAAATCCCTGTATTGACGATCTCAAACCTGTGGTCATTATCAAAATCCCATGAGAAAGTCAAGAGTCCGTTTTCTTCTTCTGCATCTGTACTCTGACTAGCATCAAACTGAAAAGTTGTTCTTGTATTGCCGGTTTCAGGACTGATTACATAAGCTGGCTTAGGCTCAGAGAATCCTTGCAGGACAGTTATACTTATATTTGTTAGTAAGGTGTTTTCTGTCAGGTCAATTACTTCGAGTGCTAGTAAATAGTTCCCCGGTTCACTGAATCTGTGTCTGGCAGTGAAGTCAGATGAATATTGAGTGTCAAAAATCCCATCCCCTTCCCAGTCCCATCTTACCAGGTAATTTTTCTCCTGTATTCTGCTATCAGAAACTAACCTGGCTTGAAAATTGACTGTCTGAGTTGTTAAAAAGGAATTGGATTCAAGGATAATTTCCGGAGTGATAATTACAGGCTTTTCTTCCTGACAAGCAAGAAGAAAAATAAAGCATATGATAAGTATCTTTCTCATTTATTGAAAGCTTGGACTATCATTAGTTACCAATCCTTTTTTAATTGTAAACCGATCACTTGCATATCTTGCTCCGAATTGCCCATCAGGATACCCATCCCATAAGCAGCTGTCAGCCAGACAGCTGCAAGTTATTCCGGCCAGGTAGTAATAATCACCAGGGGGTAGAATAAAGTGATATTGATCACGACTGTCAGATACATTTACAGTGGCAAAATACAGGCTTTTATATAGGCTGTCAGCATTGTAAGCCAGATTCAACTCAAGCCGATGTATTTTGTCTTCCGGAAGTACAGATGCTGGCATTGTAAAATTAAATTCAAAGATGCCGCTGTTGTTCAATAATTCCACATCATTCTGATCTCTGGCTTCAAATTGAAAATCTTCCTGAATCAAGCTCAGCGTTACATCAGAAGTCATCAAATTTGAAATCCTTTGATGTATGCGGGAACTGAATAAACCAATCCCATTGAGAAATGATGAATACGATTGATTTTCCCATGGTTCATTAGTCTGGCGGAAAAGTTGGTTATACAGCCCCATTTCCTGACCATAAGAAATGAGATGAAACTCAGAGCGATCAAAAGTTTCGTTTGGAGGAAGCGTTTTAAAAAACCTTTCGGAACTCAAGCTCACAAATGTTCCCTGCTCACTGGGTTCCTGAGTAAGCTGTCTGCCAAAAGTCCAGTTTCCAAATTGGAAAAAGCACTCATGGTATCCGGAGTTTTTTGGAGGATAAAATAGAATTTGATAGTCATCATAGGGTGAAAAGCTGACTGCTCTTCCCGGTATTGGAGCCGGATCAATTATTCTTGGTGAATTCACAGTTTGGGTTGTTGCATAACAATGAATGCCTGACTTTTCCAGAAAAACATACAGGTTATAGCGCGTGTCAGGTTTTGCTGTAAATGCGCTCTCATATATTTGAAAGGAGGGAGATTGGAATAATCCTGAATCCTGAGATATGGCTTGAGTTCTAAGCGTAAAAAAGTAAATATTGGATTTTTCGTTCTGGCTGTATTCTTCGATATATACATTAGCCAACTCATCCCATCTGTCAAGCTTTAATGGTAAAAGCTCAAGAGACTCCCGGTCAGGAGAGAAAGTTTTGGCTAATCTTACCTTCTGAATTGAATCATTAAGATCTAAGAGGCAATACACTACAGGGATAGGCTCAGAGGGAGTGTTTGGATTGAAATCCGACTCGCACGAGATAAGCAGACCTGATAATATTAGAAATCCAAAATATTTCATAATAACCTGTGGGGGGGGGGGGGGACAGGCATTGATCAAATGTAAGGATTTTAGGCCATTTTTGGCAAGGATATTGTAGTTTTACGGGTAAGCTAAGTATCTGTTATTATGAAACTCAAAGATTTCTCTTTTTTGGAATGGAAAATCAGGATAATCGGACTATCCGCAATTTTAGTTTTAATAGTATTTGGTGTGCATTCATGTTCTGATGATTTTTTTCAGAATTATGGAAATCCTTTTGATCGTGATACTTTTAAGGAAATTGCTACTGGTACTATTGGTGTGGGAGGTGGAGTAATTGAAGCGGATTCAGTAAAAATTGTAATTCCACCGGGTGCTTTTGATGAAGATGCAAAATTGATCCTTTATATAAACAAGCGAGATACCACTTTTGGTGATCATGGGCTTACGCCAATGTATAAGGTCTCTGGTTTTCCGGCAACAGTTAATTTGCCGCTTGAGTTTACTCTTCCTTATGCTGGTGCTATCAATGGAGATACTCTTGTCGCGCTTGGGGAGGAAGGCTTTGCAACAAGTCTTGACACTACCCATTGGGCATATCACTCTCATCCTGCCGGATTAAGTCAGGGTTTAGTAGGGTTTACTTATCCTGCAGGCCAAACCAAAACCAGCCTTGTTTTTGACATGTTATCAGAGTTAAAGTTCTTGCTTATTGACGGTTACACACGTCGTTTGTCATCAGGGAAACACTTTAATGTTGCCTTTCCGCTGGATCAACTGGCAGGTGCTATGAAATTAGGAAGCTATTTTGAGTTGGCTTATGACACCTGTGCAAAAATGGGTTTTGTTACAGATGCAAGAACCTGGCCGGTTGATGTGATGGTGAAAAATATAGACTACCTTGGTGTTTATACCACTTATATTGCTGATGGAGACAACCCAACAGATTTAGCTGTAACATCAGTAATTGATAAAGGTAGATTCACAATAAATCTGCAATATCTGAACAACGACAAGGAGTTGTTATTCACTGCTACTCATGAATATTTTCATATGATTCAGAACTTATATGAGTTCTCTGCTCCTTGGGCTGAACCTCATCAATCATGGTTTATGGAGGCAACTTCTGTTTGGTTTGAGCATAAATTTTCAGCTGATCCGAATTATATGTCCAGTGCATTTATTAACCGTGAACATTATATATTTAATGGTCTTCAAGGAGATTCCGCCGCACATGGCTATGGCTTACCTTATGTAATTAGTGACCTGGTGGAGCACCACGGAAAGGATATTGTCAGGAATATTTTTGAAAAAGTTAAAGCCGGAAATATTCCCGGATCAACAGTTGATCCGGTGGAGGCCATTTTAGCCGAGTTGAAAATGCCGGTTAGTCAATATTGGCACGGATTATTGGGGTCATTTGTTCTTGGTGAATATTTTGGTGGAGCTGCGAGTTATAAGATACTTGATAATCCAAATATGTATTTGAAAACATATACTGTTGATAAAAGTTTGGTAAAGGAAACGGCTGCTTACCATTATAAGGATTTATCAGGGGCTTTTTTCAAACTGATTCTATCAGAACCAAATTGGCCTGTCGATTCAAAACTGAAGTTTTCTGTGAGCCCGGCAATAGACTGTGGCTTGATGGTTTGTAAGTTTAAGGCTAGTCAGGAAATAAGTGTTTTAAAAGAGGTATTCCCAGGAGGTGATGGTATTGTGATTGTCGAAGACCTATCTGGTTTACAGCAAGCAGGATATGAGCTGGTAGTTATGGTAAGTAATACCAGAAATGTCCCGGATTATACAAGTACACAGGTAGTTGAGTTGAATATTGAGCTCAATCCTGACGATCCACCTGATGAAAAGGCTCCTGAATTGGACTTGCCTAATTCCATTAACTTGAGCTACTGGGATTATCTTCGATTAACTACCTCTGATAAAACTGATCCTGTTTTCTACATGAAGTTAAAAGAGGTTCCAGTAGATTATTCAACAATTATACGGGTCTATGACAAAAAGGATCAGAGTTGGTTTCCTCTTGATGCTATTGGGAAGTACTATCCGGATTCAGCAGCTTTTAAAGGAAATGTATTGGTAGCATTTCTGAAAGATCTACTGCCTGATACTCAGGAATCCATTCTTATCCAGGCTGAAAATGACTTTGGGAAGGACTCAGCAACAGTTTATTTAAATATCTTACCACTATTTGATGGTATTGCCGTTTCAGATTCCGCTGGTCGTTTTGGTCCGCTTGGAGAAATGGCTGCTTGTGTAGAGAGCCGTTTGGAATTTTCTTTGGGTGGAAGTTCATTGGAAGGAAACATAAGCAAACAATACTTTTGTCCTGAGATCAGCCCAAATTCTTCAGATACTATTAATTGGATTACCTCCATTATTTCTCTCACTATGGCCGCAAATCAGGATTTAGTTACTGGTTCATGCACTATTTTGAATGAATTTGTACCTAAAAAACGTGAATGGGCGCAAGATCGTGACTTAAAAGCTGATGAGGTAGAAGCATCAACATCATTTAACTTCAGCAGTAAGATAATTAATCCACGAATTGAAGAACAATCTCCATCAGCAGGAGCACCATATCAGTTTTCTTTTGGGTTTGATGGGGTTTCCAGTACTACTACTGTGAGAAGAGTTTTCTACAGAGCAGGTGATTCAGATAGTATTAATGTTGAGACCTTTTCTTATAACAACCAGGGTTCATTCGTAGAAATCCTTGGTGATCTGAAGAAGGATTAATCTTCTTTACATTTGGCTTCAATTACCTTCAGGGTTGCATCCTCATCAAGATAGAAATCATGTAAATCAGGAACGCAGGTAGCAACTTTCCGACGTGCCAGACGCTGAATGTTCAGTAGATGTCGGGCAGTTATGTTATCGGTAGAGGTTGTTTTACCCCCAGCGCCAGTGGCCAGTGTCAATGAAGGATTCAGTCCGTTGTAAGTTCCACCCAGAGCCCCTTGTGAAGCGGGCTGATTAACCAGTAATCGTCCGGCTTTGGTGACTTCTGCAAAATGCAGAATCTTATGTTCTTCATTTGAAAAGATACTAATGGTATGTCCCACTCCCCCATATCGCACAATCTTACGACACATACCAATAGCCTCATCGAAGCTGTTTACAACATACAGAGCGAGTAGCGGGGCAAGTATTTCCAGGGAAAGAGGATAAGCAACACCTACTTCATCATTATTATACCTGGCGATTAATACACTTGTGTCTTTGGGAATTTCAAATCCGGCAAGCTCGGCAATTTTCCAGGCCGGTTGTCCGATTACCTCAATTGCCATTGCCTTTTGTACAGAATTGAATGCTATCGTTTCAACTTTCTTTTTTTCTTCCTCACTCAGGAACCATGCTTTTCGCTGTTTAAATGCATCAAGCAATTCTTGCTCCTTTAATTCCCTCACAACAAGAGATTGTTCGCTGGCACAGACTGTTCCGTGATCAAAGGTCTTGGATAACAGGATCTGATCAACAGCAAACGGGATATCAGCACTTTTCCCGATATATACTGGAACATTTCCAGGGCCTCCACCAATAGCCGGGTTCCCTGATCTATAGGCCGATCTGACCAGACTAACAGAACCAGTAACAAAAACCAGGGCGACCCTCTTATGCGCCATCATTTCAAGAGTTTGCTCAGGGCTTGAGCGTCGTATCCATTGAATGCAATGTTCTGGTGCACCTGCTTTGAGAGCAGCTTCATAACAAATTTGCGCTGCTGCTATTGTGCATTTTTTGGCAGCTCCATGGGGACGAATTATTATTGGATTTCTGGTTTTTAGGGCAATGATAATTTTGAATAATGCAGTTGAAGTAGGGTTTGTAATTGGAGTTATCGCAAAAATTGTACCGACTGGTTTCGCTATTTCTACGATTTCGTTTTCCTTATCCTCATTAATGACCCCAACGGTTTTCATATCCTTAATGTCATGCCATAGATATCGCGTGGCAATAACATTTTTTGACACCTTATCTTCCCATTTGCCTATCCCGGTTTCACTATGTGCCATTTTAGCCAGCTGTACCCTTTGATTAAACCCAGCCTCATATACAGCCCTAACAATTTCATCTACTTGTTCCTGTGAACATTTACAAAAAGCATCAGCAGCCACATGAGCCTGATTCATTAATGAATCGATATCCAGACCTTTTTTTTTGTTCAGTTGCTCCATATAGTCGAATATTAAGTTGGCCAATTTACCTAACTTTCGGCAACTTAAGCCGTAATGAAAAAGATTGTCATACTTCTTCTTGCATTTTTGCCGGTAGTCTGGATTAATGCTCAGGATGTTGTTCAAATACAAAGACTTATACACAAAGGCCCGTGTTACCTGTTTCAGATAACCGAACCATTATGGCAAAGTTTACTTATACTTTGGGGCTATAATTAACCCACCCCAACCCTCCCTTATGTTAGGGAGGGGGTAAGACTGCACTTACTATAAATAGCCTCACAGTCAGAATTCCCCCTCCTTAAAATTAAGGAGGGCCGGGGTGGATTAGCTTATGACAGCATTGCTTTATGATTCCTGAGGAACCAAATCCTTGGTTTTTAATTTTGCAGGCATGAAAATGCCAATTACACCATTAAGTCCCAGACTCATTACAATATTGTAGAAGAATACCAGGAAGGCGATCAGGAGCATAGCACCTGATACAGCTGCAAGAATCATTAAGGTTTCGAATTCGCCATTCACATAGAGGGTCCTTCTGAGCATTCCTTTTAAGCCGGCCATGCCCATAAATGCACCCATTCCAATTCCTCCCAGGAGGTGGAGCCAGAAATGTATATTAGCCAGTTTTTGACTATATAATTTTGCTCCGTTAGTCACAATTGGGAATAGAATGTAGATAGCTGCATATAATGTCATAGTTAAACCAATTAGGATTGCCACGTGAACGTGAGGTCCAATAATCCATTGAGTGTTATGAAGAACTCTGTTCAATCCTACATCAGCTTGCATAATTCCGGCAGGTACAGCAAGGGCAAATCCTAATAGTCCACCCAATAAGAATTTCAGTGGGTTGGTCATCTTAAG
>JAYEFL010000414.1:0-23619 GCA_034658635.1 Bacteroidota bacterium
ATGGCAAACAAAGAGAGGGAATTCTTTGTTTGCCATAGCTCAACTGAATTCTGTTGGCATTTTTAATATATCCGAAGGAGGCGAATAAATAGTGTACCCGCTTTTTTTCATCCGGATTTCCATAATTATACTGATCTGACACTGAGAAAAACCAATGTGGCGAGATACTGTATTCGGCCAAGAGCATAGCCCAATTTCCTTTATCATCCTTAGTCCATAATCCCTGGGTCTCAACTCTGAGAGCCTGCTTGGGTGCCAGTCTCCATGTAACTTCAAGAACTGCCAGATCGGCGTTCACCACGCCCCCTTTGCCTTCCATAATCATCTGATTGTAAGCAATATGCTGATAAATACCTGTAAACTTCCACTTTTTTGACAGTTTTCTTGAGATCTCCACGTTATAATCTCTGTAGTAAAGTTCTTCTCCAAGTTTAAAGAAATCGGATGTATATCCCAGGGTTCCATTAGCTCCAATGGCAGTGGTATCATTCAGAGCTGTTTTGTCTATGCTATTCACAAGCGACATATTCAAGGTTATCTGTGTGCCATACTTACCACCTAATTTTGATCCCCTGCGAATATTATATGAGATTTCGCCCTGAACCCCCATTTCGCCTGTTGGCTGCGATGAATAGGGGTATATATTCATCAGGCTGTAGGTATAGTTTTTTGAAATCGGGGGCAAATATCCCATCATCAGTTTGTTCAGATTTTCAGTACGGTCAGATCTGAAGCTCATATTATCGACCCGTTTTATACTGAAGTTCATCCCCAATCCTGAAGCCGCATAACTGCCATTAATAATAAGTGAATTACCTGGCTTATAAATGAAATTATTATCAGCGGAAGGATCATTGATTTTCCCTGCATATTCACTGTCTAAATGCAATGCACCACGGGTTATATTGAATCGATACGCCCATGCCCCAACATTCTCTGGCAGGAAATATACCGGATCATCATCTGCCTGGTATTTGCTAACAAAGCTCCCGCCCAATGATAGTAATGTTTGTTTGTCTTTCAGGGCCGGAATGAGATCATTTATTCGTAATTCTCCATCCAATCCTCTTATTAGTCCAGGACCATACTCCCAAAAAAGACGCTGTTTACCAATAACTCCGGTCAGGCTGATTCCTTCAAGCGGATTGTATTTAACCCGTATTCCTCTCATGGCATTATCAACACCAAGGAACTTATCTTCCCATGTTCTGAGTAAAATCCCGGATCCAAATTGCTCATAAAAATCCCCTACAGTAAAATCAAGGTCATCAAAACGATAACGGGCAAAGAAATATGGAACACCTACCCCATCGTAACCCGGATCAAATCCCTGGAGTGCATTCATATAGCCCTCAAAGCGAAGTCCAGCTGAGAAATTTCCGATCTCATACCGGAGATTTGCATAAGAATTCAGAGCCATTTTTTCAGGAATCGCATCAGCTCCAATGAGTGAATCTGCTTTATACGATTGTGCATCCACCTGAAAGTTTCCACTAAGGCGGCCCTGATCCTGGGCATAAGTGCTGAATGTTAAGAAGACGATACAAAATAATAGGACAATTCTTTTAACCATGATGAGGGTTTTAGGGCAATTTATCAGACAGAGACTTTAATTTCTCCAGAAGTTCTTCTTCGTCGCCCTCAGTATAACCAGAATGTTGCCATACTAGTTTTCCTTTAGCATCAAACACAAATGTGTGTGGGACTGTTGCTACATTCAGAGCCCTTTTAAGGTCAGAATTAGGATCAAGATAAATATCAAATTCCCAGGAGCGACCTTTAACGAAAGGGGCAACGCGATGCTCACTTCTGCTATCATCAACACTAATAGCAATCATTGTAAAGTCTATCTCTTCTTCCCAATCCGGCCAAGCATCGTGAATTGCACTCAATTCTTTTACGCAAGGTTTGCACCATGTTGCCCAAAAACTTACAACTGTTGGTTTTCCTTTAAGAATCGATCTGGCTGAAACCATCTTACCTTCTAAAGTTTTTATATCCACTCTGGGCATATCGTTGTGCTTTTTTTGTGCTATACACATGACAGACCAGAAGCTGATCAGCAGAGCACTGAGGATAATCCTTTTCATTATTAGCGATTTACTATTATTCGAAGAGTCTGAAATCCATAGCTTGTTTTCAGGCGAACAAAGTAAATACCTATTGGCGATTCTGACAAGTCAATTGTCAAATTGTTTTGCCCTCGCGGTAGGATTGTTGATAATAGCTGATGTCCTGTAATGTCAAGAATATCAATTTCCCTCTCGGCATCTGGCAAATCAGTGAGAATAAGGCTGAATTTCCCATTAGAAGGATTGGGATATACACGAAATGATATTTCATCTTTTGCAAACTGATCAATCCCGGTTGAACCAGGCTTCACACAAAAGTCGACCCAACTGGAATCGGCATTAAACTGACTCGGTTGAACCTCTCCAACGGTTTCATCAAGAAACCTCACTTTGATTCCACCACTGCTCATTCCATCACCAAACTCATCATAAATAAGCAAACGATAACAGGCATCTTCCTCTACACAAACATCAGTAACATCCAGGGTTAATCCTTTTGTATAAGCATCCCCTTCGGCTAACATCTTCCCATCCTCAAATATTCTCCAGCTTGTTTCTTTTGGATATGCGTCTGTTGTTAGTTCAACACTAATTTGAACGCCATCCGGAAGTATCAGAAAATCACCTCCTAAACTATTAGAAGGGTCTCCATCCGCTTGTCCGTTAACATCCACAAATTTAAAATCGATTATGTGCCAGCCTGAAGACAATCCTGTAATCACCGGAAGGCTGAGGTCAGCATAATGATATGGTTTTAGCAGACTGGCATAAGAAAAGTTGGCAGCTAACTGTTCGTCAATCCATGTCTCAACTGTCAACTCTGAAATTTCATTCTTTCCATAATTCTGGATACGTAAAGCAGGATTAAAGGAGTTTCCACAAATAGACTCCTTTGGTTTGGTATAAGACATCACCCTAACGTCATTATCTATCTCCCTGAGCGGTGGGGCAGATCCGACAGCCTCAATCATCTGAGTTTTCATGTTTTCCTGTCGTCCGAATATCACTGTGTAACTACGATCAGGGGCAATTACATAATAGGTAGGGAAAAAACTGACCTCGTAATCCTCAGGAATCTGATTTGTAGTGTTTATATGAGGATTTGCGGACTCAAAATTCAAGGCATAATTTATCGTCTGATTGTCGCTGGTAGCATCATCAGCTTCTAATGAAAGCATTTCAATCTGGTCAGTTCCAGATGGTCCTAGTTCTTCATAAACTTCACCCAAGTAGGGTGCATCCGCCTGACAAACACCGCACCAAACTGCAAAGAAATCTAAAATGACTACTTTCCCCTGATCCAGGTATTCATATAACTGATGATCTGCACCTTTCACATCTGTCAATATGAAATCAGGAGCTATGCCCGATCCATCTAGCTGAGCTACTGACATTTGCATGCCCAATAAAAAAACTATAATCGAACTTGAAATTCTGAGTAATATTTGTTTCATCATCGATAATTACATGTTAACCTATCAGTCGTTAACAAATATCGTTCCTTAGATGTTTAGCGAAGGAAATGGAGAATGGAGAATGGAGAATGGAGAATGGGATCCAGTAGTAAATAATGAACATCCTAGCCCGCAGGGCGTACGTTCATTATTTACTACTGGATCCCATTATTTACAGGTATCGTTTGAGCTTTAGTTCATTTTAAGTTTTTTCCAGAATCTGGTTAGTAGAATTACTGCTGCTACACATGCTCCGGTTAATGAGAGGGCTGCCGGAATATTTCCGTAGATATAATAGCCGGTTGCAAAGAGAGCAAAGTAAACTGCAAATGATCCGAGTACCATACATAGAATTCCGGTGGGAACATCCCAGCCTTTAGTCTTTTCTGAAACGATTGGCTGACCTTCTTTTTCTGCTTCTTCAACAACTTTCTTCCATCCGGGTCCGCCAGGATGAACAAGAGCATAGAATGATCTGAGGGTTTCCTTTTCAGCAGGCTTGGTGAGTAATGTAACTGTTAACCAGGCAAAGGTTGTTACGCCAACACCAATCAGTAGCTCCCAATGAGTTGCTATTTCACCAACACTTGTACCGGGTTGAATAAATTCAAAATATATAGCCACCATGAAAGATACTATCATACCTGTTATTTCTGTATAGGCGTTGATTCTCCACCAGAACCAGCGAAGGATATATATGAGACCTGTACCCGCACCAATCTGAAGTAAGATATGGAAAGCCTGAAGAGCGTTTTGCAGAACCAGTGCAAATAAGCCAGCCAGAATCATTAAGGTAACTGTGGCAATTCGACCTGCCATAACAACCTGTTTTTCTGTAGCTTTAGGATTCAAAAACCTACGGTAAAAATCATTGGCGATATAAGATGATCCCCAGTTCAGTTGTGATGCTGTTGTTGACATGAATGCCGCCACCAAGGAAGCGACTACCAAACCGAGAAAGCCTTTTGGCAGCATTGACAACATTGCCGGGTAGGCAAAGTCATTTTTGACAATATCTGGATCAATGTCGGGGAAAGCTGCTCTTAAGGAAGCTAAATCCGGAAAGACAATCAGGGAGATCAAGGCAACCAGAATCCATGGCCATGGTCTCAGGGCGTAGTGAAAAATATTGAATAAAAGAGTGGCTTTCATTGCTCCACGCTCGTTCTTTGCACTCAGCATTCGCTGGGCAATGTATCCACCACCACCAGGCTCAGCACCCGGGTACCACACACTCCACCACTGAACTGCCAGAGGCATTATAAGCAGAATGATTACCATATTGGTATCAGAGAAATCCGGAAGTAAATTCAATTTTGGCCTAACCGCCTCATGTTCGATCAAACCTGATAGTCCTCCTACCTCAGGTAAATTCAGAAGAATAATAGCTGCTCCAACCGCGCCGATCATAGCAATACCAAACTGAAAGAAATCAGTCAGCAAAATACTCTTTAATCCACCTAATGTAGCATATAGTAAAACAACCACTGAAGCAATAATAAGAGTTTGCTCAGCTGACCATTGCAACATAACAGCACCAATCTTGATGAGAGCCAGTGAAACAGTGGCAATTACCATGATATTGAAAAAGGCGCCCAGATAGATCGCTCTGAAGCCACGTAGAAATGCAGCTAATCGCCCACTATAACGGATCTCATAGAACTCTAAATCGGTGAGCACTCCTGACCTTCTCCAAAGCTTGGCATAAATAAATACCGTTAGCATTCCTGTTAGTAAGAAAGCCCACCAGGCCCAGTTACCGGAAACACCATTCTGACGTACAAGGTCTGTTACAAGGTTTGGAGTGTCACAAGAAAATGTTGTGGCAACCATAGAGACTCCCAACAGCCACCAAGGCATGTTTCGCCCTGATAAGAAAAAGTCAGCAGCTGATTTACCCGCATTTCTTGACGCATAAAATCCGATGGATAATAAAATCACGAAGAAGGCTCCGAGAATTATCCAGTCAATGGTTTGTAGTACCATAATATTAGTTTAGTTGAGGTGAGTATTCTATTCTATTCTATGTCAGCAAATAAAGTGTAAAGAAAAAACTGTTTGGCAATATCTCCAAATTCTATCAAATAATAAACGTTAAAGGGGGTTTTTCTCCCAGAATGTTCCAAGCTTAACCCGCTCTTCCTCATGCTCTTTGATCACCTCCAGTAATTCTTTCACCTTTTCAGAATTTTGATCAGAAAGGTCATATTTCTCTGAAGGATCTTCGTTAAGGTTGAAAAGCAGCGGTAATTTTCCATTGAAATAATCAGCACCGGTCTGGCTTGAAGTATGGATATGTAGCTTCCAGGCTCCCAAACGTACAGCATGCAGTTTTCGAGGACCATAGTAAAAATAGGGTGATTCAGGCAGGGCATGTTGACCCAGGATATGAGGTGTGATATCGCGGCCATCGACTTTTCGGTCGCCAGGTATCCCGGCACCGGCAAGAGTCAGAATACTGGCATATAAATCAAGTGTTGAAGACACATCCAGGCAGGTGTTCCCGGCAGGAACAGTACCAGGCCACCAGGCAATTCCGGGTTCATGCATTCCCCCTTCCCAGGTACTTCCCTTTCCATCACGTAACAATCCGGATGAACCTCCGAGGGTCTGCTTGATTATCCACGGTCCGTTATCAGAAGTGAAAAACACCAGCGTATTCTTCTCTATTTTTTCCTCTTTCAGTGTTTCAAGAATTTGTCCGGCACTCCAATCTATTTCCTCTATCACATCTCCGTAGGTTCCTCTTCTGGATACTCCGGCAAATTCTTCACCAGGATTCAAGGGTACGTGAGGCATAGCATAAGGCAGGTAAATAAAGAAAGGTTCATCCTTATGCTTTTTAATAAATTCCAGAGCCCTTTCAGTATAGCGTCTGGTGAGAAGGGTTTGGTCGGGGTCCATTTCCAGAGTATCATTTCCATCAAGCAAAGCAATTGGCTGCCACTTTGGAGGAATCATATCGTTACTATACGGCAGTCCTAGATACTCATCAAAACCATTTTGCAGGGGCAAATACTCTATTTTAGTTGTTCCCAGATGCCATTTTCCGTACATAGCCGTGTGATATCCTGCTTCTTTTAATCCTTCAGCCAGCGTTATTTCATCAGGATGTATTCCGCGCTTTGAATTAGGCACAAGCACCCAGCTAAAACCACTCCTTTGGGGATATCTGCCGGTGAGCAAAGCATATCGACTAGCAGTACATGCAGGTGAACCACTATAGAAATTCGTAAACTTCATTCCTTCCGCAGCCATCCTGTCGAGGTTGGGTGTTTTGATGGTTGGATGACCATAAACGGCCAGATCACCATATCCCATGTCATCAGCAAAAAGAATAATGAAATTAGGATGATTGGTTTTTTTGTTGCTTGAAGAACAGGCTGACAGAAGGACTAACAAGATCGCCGCAAGGAAGCAATAATACTTTTTCATTTGACAAATTTGAACAAATATAAGTAAATCACCCGGATGCTTAATCTATTTTTGATGCACCCCTTCCACCCAGGTTCCTTGGGTGCGTATGCGTCCATCGGCATAATACTCTATTCCTTGTCCGTGGAATTTATTGTCTTTGAAATTACCAACATTTAAGTCCGTAGTCATCATAGCTCTTTCTGAGAATCTTTAACAATTCCAATTTCCTCAATCAAGGCTTTTGCTTCGTGGTTGTCATCTTATAATAGCATAAAATTAAGAGATACTTTTCTCTTATTAAAGTTGAGTAATCCTTTAAGTATCCATATCTTTCAACCTTATTTGGATATAAGAAACTCTAAAAAATAAAAGTCATGGCAAAATCTCAGGATGCAAAGAAAAAAGTAAAAAAAGAAGCAACGATGAGCTTAAAAGAGAAGAGGGCTGCAAAAGCAGCTAAGCGTGCTGCTAAAAAGTAACCAGGCATTGATTTCAATGGCAACAAAAAAGCCAATAATCCCTGAAGTAATTTCCTACTTAACTCTGAGGAAAACTCTGGGAATTCTGGGTATACTCCTTCCTGTCATTTTACTTTTTGGAAGCTACGTTTTAGGTGGACATCAAGAGATTCAGAAATCCATCTCTGCATATTATTACACCAATATGGGGAATGTTTTAGTAGGTGTTCTATTCTCTTACGGATTATTCCTATTTGCGTATAAAGGATATGGAAAAATTGATAACCTGGCAGGTAATATTGGCTGTATCTTTGCTTTAGGAGTAGCCCTGCTCCCTTGCCTGAACGAGACTCCTCTCATTAGACACTTGCATTTGGTATCTGCTTCACTGCTATTCCTAATATTCGCCTTTTTCTCAATCTTTTTATTCACCAAAAGCAAGCATAAAAAACCTCTGCCACCAAAAAAAAGGATAAGAAACAGATGGTATCGTGGCTGTGGGTATACCATACTCGGAAGTATGTTATTAATGGGAATCTATTTCATCTTCCTGGAAGAATCTGTCCCCGGTCTGGCAAAGCTAAAGCCCATCTTCTGGCTTGAATCCCTGGCGCTTTGGGCATTTGGAATATCCTGGATAATAAAAGGCAAAGTGCTTTTTGCAGACAAGAAGTAAAAAGCCCGAATTTATTCTTACTTTTGCAGGCTTTTTTTTAAAAGCTTAACGACGATTATATACAATGATTACAGTTGCAGATTTAAGAATTCAATTTGGTAGCAGGGTATTGTTCCAGGAAGTAAATATGAAATTTACCGCAGGAAACTGTTATGGAGTGATAGGTGCAAATGGAGCAGGAAAATCAACATTCCTGAAGGCCATATCGGGAGAAATTGACACAACAGCCGGGCATATTACCCTCGGACCCGGCGAAAGGCTTTCTGTTTTAAGTCAGGATCACTTCGCCTTTGACGAATTCACGGTGCTAAATACTGTTATGAAAGGGCACGCACAACTCTGGGATATAATTCAAGAAAAAGATGCACTATATGCAAAATCAGACTTTTCAGACAACGACGGAATAAAAGCAGCTGACTTAGAAGAACAATTTGCAGACATGGATGGCTGGAATGCAGAAAATAATGCAGCCACCCTTTTGAGTGACCTGGGAATCAAAGAAAAATTCCACGCCTCTTTGATGAGAGATATGAGCGGTAAGCAAAAAGTGAGAATTTTACTTGCTCAAGCTCTGTTTGGTAAGCCTGATAATTTATTACTTGATGAACCAACCAACGATCTTGACCTCGGCACCGTCACATGGTTAGAGAATTATCTTTCAAATTATGAAAATACTGTTTTGGTAGTATCTCACGACAGGCACTTTCTCGATGCAATAAGTACACATTCGGTTGATATCGATTTTGGTAAAGTACAGATGTTTGGAGGTAATTACAGTTTCTGGTATGAAAGCAGTCAATTAGCATTAAGACAACAGCAACATCAGAACAAGAAGGCCGAAGAAAAAAGTAAAGAATTAAAAGAATTTATTGCACGTTTTAGTGCAAATGTTGCTAAATCTAAACAAACTACGAGTCGCAAGAAAATGCTTGAAAAGCTGAAAATTGAAGACATTAAACCCTCAACAAGAAAATATCCGGGCATTGTTTTTTGTCCGGCACGACAAGCAGGCGACAAGATCCTTGATGTTAGCGGGTTAAAGGCAAGTATTGATGGTGAAGTATTGTTTAAGAATGTGGAATTTGTTGCGAATAAAGGCGATAAAATTATTTTCCTGTCAAAAGACCCCAGGGCAATGACGGCTCTTTTTGAGATACTTAACGGCAAACAGGAGGCCGATGCAGGTATCTATCAGTGGGGGCAAACCATTACCTCCGCCTATCTACCTTTAGACAATTCGAAATTTTTTCAAAATAAATTAAGCCTATTTGATTGGCTCTGTCAGTTTTCTACCGATTCATCTGACCTTTATATTCGGGGCTATTTGGGAAAAATGCTTTTTGCCGGTGAAGAGATCAATAAGCGAGTTGATGTATTATCAGGAGGGGAGAAAATGCGATGCATGATTTCTAAGATGATGCTTGCAGATGCAAATGCCCTTATTTTAGACACCCCGACCAACCATCTCGATCTGGAGTCTATTCAGGCATTTAACAATAATCTGATTAAGTATCCCGGGAATATTTTCATGTCATCTCATGACCATGAGTTCATTCAATCGATATGCAACAGAATTATCGAACTTACTCCAAACGGCGTTATTGATAAACTTATGGATTATGACGAGTATATTGCTCGTGAAAAGTATTAGATTTGCACGAAACATTATCTAAAAGACGGATAGAAGCATGGTAAACGCACATACATTTCATATCCCCGTGATGGGAATCGGATACACCATTGACACACCGATTAAGGTTGCTCATTTGGGAATTGATTCCGTTATTTCTCTGGTTGATGACATTCTTCTTGAAAAACTCAGAAAAATGTATTGTGGCAAGTACAAAATCCCTTATACTGAGATCACTGACAAAATTGAAGATTTCAGAGCAAAAAGAATAACCTCCTATCTCGATTTAGTAAAGACCCTTGTAGAACAGAAATTTGAAGATTTTAAAAATACTACAATTGAAAAAGGAAGTGAAATAAAAGATTTCTTCAACCTGCTACCAGACAGCTCATCTATTAAGCAGGAATTCAGGAACTTAACTTCGAAACATTTCAATATAAATGAAGTCAGGCTATGGGTAAAAGAAAACTTATCTATTGGAAGCATTGATGTCAATATCATGACCAAAGTTGATAAGTTTAACTTCTTTAAAGGAGAAAAATTACCTGCAGAATTCAATGACGCCCATGCTGCACTCAGAGGTTTTGCGAAAAGCAAATTAAATTCTTCAATAGTACTCTCAGCCGGAATGAATCCCAGGCTATATGGCTATATGGAACAATTTGAAGATTTCTTTCCTGCTAAGAATTGGGAATTAAAAAAGAAAATTGTTTTAAAAGTTAGTGATTTTAAGTCTGCTCTGATTCAAGGGAAATATCTGGCAAAAAAAGGATTGTGGATTTCTGAGTACAGAGTTGAATCAGGGCTTAATTGCGGTGGACATGCTTTTGCAACCGATGGTTTTCTGCTAGGACCTATTCTGGCTGAATTCAAAAATAAACGTGATGAGTTAATTCAATCTGTGCATGAAGTTCTTCAAAAAGCATTTGCTAATAAAAATCGCTCAATACCTGAACAAGCATTACCCTTGAAAATCACAGCACAAGGAGGTGTAGGAACAGCTGAAGAACACCAATTCCTTATTGATGAATACAGTGTGGATTCAGTAGGATGGGCCACTCCGTTCCTGTTGGTTCCGGAGGCCGTTACAGTTGAGGATGCAACTTTAAAAAAATTGACTGCAGCCAGGGAAGATGATTTGTACCTGAGCAATATTTCCCCTTTAGGTATTCCATTCAGTAATCTTAGAGATAACAGCAAGGATGCTGAAAAAGCATCCTGGATCAAAGAAGGGAAACCAGGAAGTCCATGCCCAAAAAGATATGTTACTTTAAATTATGAGTTTAATGAAAAAGGTCTCTGCACTGCTTCTCGTCAATATCAAAAATTAAAAATTAAAGAACTGGAAAAAGAAAATCTGCCGGCAGAGAAGCATCAAATTGAATATGATAAAATTGTTGAAAAAGCCTGTATTTGTGTTGGACTGGGTACAAGTTCATTGTTAGCAAATAGTATTGAAACCAAGGTTGAAGGCCCTGGAGTTTCTGTTTGTCCCGGGCCAAACCTGGCCTATTTCTCAAAAACAATGAAATTAAAAGAAATGATTGATCATATTTATGGCAGATCAAATATGATTACAAGAACTGATCGCCCACATATGTTTATTAAAGAACTGAACATATACATCGATTATTTAAAAGATAAGCTCAAAGAAACAGGAGCTGCAGCAACCAGAAAACAAAGTAAATACCTGCAAACCTTTGCTGATAATATGAAGGAAGGTATTGAGTATTATATTAGTCTGTTTAGCAATTTGAAAGAAATATTTGAAGATTCAAGATCGAGCGTTCTAAATGAGTTAGATGAAAGCCTCAAAACATTGCGTCTTTTGAATCTGCAAATTGAAACTTTACCGTTAATCAAGTAGACAGACAACGGCACTGTGAAAAAATAAAAGCGTATCTTTGCCGAAAATTCTGATTAGAAATTTATTAAAGAGAAAATTATTATGACAAAAGGAAAAGTTAAATGGTATAACGAGACTAAAGGTTTTGGATTTATTGAAACTGAGAATGGCGAAGATATTTTTGTTCACAGAACTGGGCTATCTAATCCTTATGACGGTCTTCAACCAGATCAGAAAGTTATTTTTGAAACCAAGCAAGGTGAAAAAGGGCTTATGGCTATTAACGTGAAACTGGAAGACTAGGATGTCTTTCAGTTGTACATTTATAGAGAACAAATAAAAATTATATTTAATTTATGGGTAGATCACAGGAAACTTTTAACAAAAAAGAGGTAAGAAACAAAAAAGAGAAAAAGAGAAAAGATAAAGAGAAGAAGAGGTTAGCCAGAAAAGAAAACGAGAAAACAGGCAGTCTGGATGATATGATTGCATATGTTGACGAGAATGGCATGATAACTTCAACTCCTCCTGATCCCAATAAGAAGAAGAAGGAAGTCAAATTAGAGGATATTGAAATTGGGACACCGAAGCGTGAGGATGAAGAATACGATCCCGTAAGGAAGGGAACAGTTGCCTTTTTTAACGATTCTAAAGGTTTCGGGTTTATAAGAGATTCTGAAACAAAAGAGAGTGTTTTCGTACACATCAATAATGTTGTAGACGAAATCAAAGAGGGTAATCTTGTCAGCTTTGAAGTAGAGATGGGACCAAAAGGACCGTCGGCAGTTAAAGTGAAGCTTGTAAAATAAACCAAACTGCGTGAACAGACTGATAGAGATTACTAAGACTAACAACATCTTTCAGGAACACCGGGATACACCTATCGGCCGATTGTTTGAATACCATAATCTAAACCGACCCTTTGATGTCTTTTCGAATGCACAACTACTTATTGGAATGTGCATGGATAATCGTTTGCATCTACGCAGCCCAGATAACTTCGCTTATATAATTCGTGCTGGCGGAGCAAATCTCCAATACAGCGAATTCAATATTTCCTACGCTATAGCCCTTGGGAGTATTCAGCACATTGCCATAATTGGACATAATAATTGTGGAATGACAAATCTTGTTTCGCGCAAAGAACAATTTATCAGTGGCCTGATAAAACATGCCGGCTGGGATAAAGAATCTGCAGAGGATCACTTCACAAAATCTGCTCCATTATTTGAAATTGTCAACGACATTGACTTTGTTCTTAGTGAGGCTAAACAGCTACGGTTACGGTATCCAAAAGTAACGATTGCTCCAATTCATTACAATATAGAGGATAAGCAACTATACTTGATTGAAGAATAAAATACAAACCGGCTTACTAACTGCCATCTCAACATTTGTTTCTTCCAGCAATCCAGTATGTTTATCTATCCTGAAAACTACGACATTATCTGACCTTTGATTTGCCACCAGCAGAACCCTGCCTTCCGGATCAATAGCAAAATTCCTAGGCCAATCACCTTTAGTGTCCTGATACTGAACAACATTCAGTCCTCCTGATTCAGAATCAAGTTTGAATACCGCTATACTGTTATGTCCCCGATTAGAAGCATAAACAATTGCTTTGTTGGGATGAACATGAATATCTGCGCAATAATTCTCCCCTTTGTAATCCTCAGGCAAGGTAGATACTGATTGTAAAGGAACAATCTTGCCAGTTTCCGGATCATTGCTACAAATAGTTATCGTTGAGTTTAGTTCATTAATTATAAACGCAAGTCTTTCATCCTGGCTAAAAGCCATATGTCGTGGACCAGAACCGGAGGCCATACTAAGAGCAACAGACTCTCTGGGCTTAAGTCTCTTGCTTTGAGGAGTAATGGAGTAAGCCACTACCTGGTCAATGCCCAGATCACAGGCATATAAAAACAGTCCGCCAGAAGTAAGATTGACAGAATGAGCATGAGCCTTATCCTGCCGGGCCTTATTTGGTCCTGAGCCAAGATGCTGAATAGTCTGAACATCTGTCAAAAGCTCACCCGATGATGATATCTGTATAGATGAAATATTTCCACCTGAATAATTTGCAACATAAAGATTACTCCCCGAGGGATGAATGGTCAAATGGCAGGGATGCGCTCCTCCACTATGAATAGAATTTATCAAGCTTAAGGAACCATCGACAGGGTCCATTCGGAAAGCAAAAACTCCTCCATAATTATCGGCAGAAAAATCATCAACCTCACTGACAGCATAAAGAGATTCACCCTTTGGATCCATAGCAAGGAAAGAAGGGTTTTTAACTCCGCTGGTACTACTTAGAATATCAATGGAGGACTCGCGGATATCTAGTTGACAGCTTAAAATTCCATAATCAGACTTTTCTGCATAAGTTCCTATATAAAATCTGATGGAATCTTTTCCTGAGTCACTCTGGCATGAAATCAGGAAGGATAAAATAATGAGAGGGAAGCATACCCGTATTTTCATAGCAGCTCAATTCGTTTAATCACATCTCCCACCTCGAGTTGATGAACCACATCCATACCTTCAATTATGTAACCGAAGTTTGTATATTTTGCATCAAGATGCGGGCTTGCAGAATGAGTGAAATACCATTGTGATCCTTCAGTATCCTTCCCGGCAGAAGCCATCCCAATGCTTCCTTCAACAAACGGTGCCAGAGACAATTCAGAACGAATAGTAAACTCCGGTCCTCCCCATCCATCACCTCTTGGACAACCGTCCTGCACCACAAAGTTTGGCACAACGCGATGGATTGATTTTCCATCGAAATACCCTCTTTCAATCAATTCCAAAAAAGCACCTACAGTACCCGGACACCAGCTGACGTTCAACTGCACCAATATTTCACCCTTAGATGTGACAAATCCTATCTGCTGTCTGGGATGAATTTTGCTTATTCTATCCCAATCAATTGGATGATTATAGATGGGCGGACTCATAGCAGGTATCTGCTTATCCATGAAATAGGCCAGGGTATAGACAAGCTCGTTACGAGCCTCAAGCTGATCAGGTTTCTGTGAGTTATTAAGAGCTGTTTTCAAGAATTCAAGATCAGTGATTTCTTCCTTGTAATTCAATTCAGGATTGCGTAAAACACCGGCTGCTAATGAAACCAGAGTAACATCGCCCGAACTAATTGCTTGTGTGAAAATTTTAAGAAACGTGGCTTCAATATCGATACCATCCAATTCCATATCAGCTTTTGCTTTCTCAAATTGCTTTCCTGTTCGCATGCCAATCAGGGCTTCCAAGGCAGCAGTAGAAATCACCGGAGAATTTCCATTCCCAATCTTATCCGCCAATATATTATAACGTGCAACATTGTATTTCAAGGCTTTCAGTAAAAAACTTTTCTCAGAGTCGTGCCTGGCCTTTTCATAATAATCAAGAACTTTCTTTTCCAGCTTCCGAATCAGGCCTTTTTTTCCCTGTACCAACTCAAGCCCTTTATCAAGCATCACCGCCCGGCTTCTCCAGTTTACCGCCTGATCAATTGCCTTAAGATGCACAGATAAATCTGTATATACAGCATATTTCTGAATCGCCTCAGCAGCGGCAACAGCCAGATTCGGATCATCTCCCCTGGCAAACTCATAAACAAGCTTACTTACCTTATTCCATGGAATGAGTTGCAGGCTGTTAAGTATATTAACCTTAACCCGGTAATCTTCATCTGATTTGAGAATATGCTCTACCAATGGCCAGGCCTCCTCATCTTCGGCCTTGATTACAGCTTTAATCAAGTGAGACCTTATACTGGAATTCCGCTCTTTGCTCAGTGTTTGTCTGATCATTATTGCATTACTCTGCAGCCATTCCCGGGGGGCATATCTGCCCAGATGATATGAAGCATATGTCAATCCTGCAACTGATGAGCCGCCTGCACAAAGCACTAACATTCTGTCATTACCCGAATCAGAAATAATTCCTCGCAATGCAAAACGAAAGATTCCCATTGCTTGTCCTTCTGTCTGCTGGAGTTTCAACTTTTGCTCAGAAA
This sequence comes from Bacteroidota bacterium, assembly GCA_034658635.1. Lineage (GTDB taxonomy): Bacteria > Bacteroidota > Bacteroidia > Bacteroidales > UBA12481 > JABHCC01. The sequence continues at coordinate 15,578 of JAYEFL010000414.1, forward strand.
GCCATTCCAGGTCCTCTAAAGTACCGGTTTTGCCAAGTGCATCATATAAAATGCCTTTCACAAGGGGCTTCTCCTCCTCATCAATCAACAACCTGATTTTAATAGCGGCAATAGAATCATAACTCTGTCCCAAAGCAAAAGCTCCCGCTGTCCGAATTCCATCAATATGAGAATTCATTGCGGATATTATACTGTCGATGATGGAAACAGATTCTGCACCATCTATAGGGGCAGAAGATTTTCTGCCCCAACTAATATCTAATACCGACCCCATCACCATCAGAGCCTCTCCCCGATAATTCAGATTAGTATCTCTGAGATAAGGCAATAATCCATCAACATCGCGGCGATCAGCCAAATCATGAATCTCCCTGATAACAGGATCTGAGAATTTATTAAGTCCTTGCTGAGCATAAGCCTGACTGAGCAAAGGCAGTAATAAGAGAACAAAACAAAAACGCCGCATAAAACTTAATTATTAGATGTTTAGAGCCTAGTTTAACAGTTTAGTGGTTTAACGGTTTAACGGTTTAACAGAATCATCGAGTCCCCGATAAATTGTCTCCAATAAGTTCGACCGAATATTCAAATCATACAACTTCGAGTTCTCTCTTGTCGGATACACCCGATTTGAAAGAAACACAAAAAGAAGTCCTGTTTCCGGATCAGACCAAACCATAGTACCTGTGTAACCTGAATGACCGAAGCTGGAAGGACTGGCTGACCATGCCGGATAGGCTTCACCTGGTTCCAGTTCCTTGTTATCCAGGAGTGGTTTATCGAAACCCAGTCCTCTTCTGCTACCTTCATCAGGGTATTGATAACGAATAAATTCCTCAACTATTTCCTCCTTAATAAACTCTTTTCCTCCATATATGCCCTTCCACAAATACATCTGATGCAATTTTGCCAGATCCTCTGCAGTTGCAAAGAGTCCTGCGTTACCAGAGACACCTCCCATCATTGCAGCACCCTCATCATGCACATATCCTCTAAGTTGTTCATTACGAAAGAAATCATCATGCTCAGTAGGCACAATCCGTTCCAGAGGATAAAACCTCAGCGGATTATAAACCAAGGTCCATGCTCCCAGGGGTCTGTAAAAATCATCATACAGAAACTCCTCATAAGAGCTGCCAGTTATTTGCTCAATTATTGTCGGGTATAAATAAGATGGTAATCCTGAATACAAATACTCTCGTTTTTCACGGAGTGGAGCTTCTTTGATGGCCTGAAAGATTTTATTGGTATAGGTACGATGTATCCATAAACTATCGCAAACCCTGATCGGATACCGTTTAGAAGGTTCTGGTTTAAATGTGAACCATTTAAATTCTCCATTGTCTTTTTTTGTCTCCTTCCAATATGGGATCCAGGATTGCAGGCTCCCCTGATGAGCCAGAGCTTCACGAAGAGTCAGCCAGGCTTTATCTGTTTTTTTGAAATCAGGCCAATATGTGCTAAAAGGTGAATCCAGCTCCATCTTTCCCTGCTCAACAAGTTTCATAAGACCAGGCAAGGGGCCGGTAACCTTTGTCACAGAAGCCAGGTCATAAATGGTGTTATCTTCAACTTTTTGCTTATTTGAGTAATCGAAATACCCATAGCATTGATGGAAAAACACCCTGCCATCCTGTGCAGCAAAGACTTCACACCCGGGATAAGCCCGTGCCTCTATTCCTGATAAGCAAATCGAATCAATCTTTTTTTTTAGCATTGCCTCTTGAATTCCGACTGCCTGAGGAATTACGTATGAGAATCTGATACCACCTTGAGTATCCACTCCTTCTCCTTCGTGAAATTTTCTGCCGATATCAACAGGAAGACGACCTCGGGCGCCTATCCCTCCAAAAATAAGCTGGGCAGCAAGGTCTTGTGTTAGTCTGTTCTCCTGGTAAGCAAGAAGAATTCCCGCCGCATTGTCCAGTCCTTTCAGTTTGTCGAGAGCATAAGGGTTACCAAATACCGTGAGGATGCTTGTTGTTTGTGCCATCAGATTACCAGTAAAACTGATTACCTCAGGAAACAGGCCAAAGTTCTTCTGAGGTCTCATGTCAAGATCATGGAGGCCTAGAAGCACAAGATCATAATTCTTTAGCTTATCCAGTAAAACTCTGAACTCATTAGCTGAGGCAGTCTTTGGTATGGTATAGGAATCAATCCGTGTATAATTATCCAGTCGTCTTTGAAATACTGAGGTCGCATTCCTACCAACAGAAACGGAGGCAATTTTCTTTTTTTCAAGATCCATAATGGGGATTATCCCTTCACTGTTACGCAGAACAGTAAGAGAAGCTGCTGTCAACTCAGCTCTTAATACCTCAGCTGAGGCAGAATTCAGTTTTGGCTCAATATCCTTACTTGACAATTCAGACTCAGCGTAACTATTGGTCCAGTACTTTGAGGCCAAAATCATTTTGCATGATCGTTCCAATTGCTCCTCTGAAATCCTTTCTTCATCAAGAGCCCTAGTCAAAGATTCAATCGCCAGTTTAACATCCTCCACATAAACCAATAAATCATTTCCGGCGGCAAATGCCATCACTTCAATTTCGCCTGGAGGAAAATGATTAGTCACCCCTTTCATGTTAAGAGCATCTGTCATAATTAATCCGGCAAACCCGATCTGCTTATCCAGCAAATCACCAACCACCTTTTTGGATAGAGTAGTAGGAAGAGATTCATCAGAATCCAATTCCGGAACAAGTAAATGAGCTACCATGATTGCACTCAGTCCAGCCCGAATAGAATGACGGAAAGGATACAGTTCCAAATCATTCAACCTGCTCCTCGAATGGCTGATCACTGGTAAAGCCAGATGTGAATCGGTGTCAGTATCTCCATGTCCTGGAAAATGTTTGCCGGTAGCAATAATTCCCTCATCCTGCATTCCATGGATATAGGCAATTCCTTTATGGGTAACATTATATTTATTTGAACCGAAAGATCGATAATTGATTACCGGATTATCAGGATTATTATTGATATCAAGAACTGGTGCAAAGTTCATATGCATGCCTGTCAGCTTAAGCTGCCTGCCTACTTCACGTCCCATTGCATAGATGAGTGAGTCATTCTGTATAGCACCTAATGCCATCTGGTATGGAAATCGCATGGTGCTGTCAAGGCGCATTCCCAAACCCCACTCTGCATCAATTCCCATTAGAAGAGGCAATTCCGACAATTTTTGATAGCGTTTTACCAATTCAACCTGGCGACCAGGACCACCCTGAAAAAAAGCTATACCTCCAATTTTGTAATTTTCAATTAACCAGGCAATATTTCTCTCATGGTCTTTTCCCTTATCAGACCAGGCTGGAACCATAATCAGTTGCGCAATACGTTCTTTGACAGACAAACTCTCATAAACTGAATCTACCCAACTCCAATCCGTTTTGAGAAAAGGTGGTGTTTGATAACTCTGACTAAAAGAGAATTGAAAAAGAAAAGATAAACTACACAGGAGAACCAAACTTCTTTTCATTTGCACATATAATTAATAAGGTCTAAAGGTATAGATTCATCCTCATTTCTACCACTAAACCTGCTGCACAAAAGAAAAAATCTCCTGTGCCAAATCTTCAGGAGTAATTGCCTTAGGATTAATGGGATAATAATTCATAAGTGGCCATTTCCGGGGCACCTTTTTTACCAAAGAATTTCTCACAGACCATATTTGAATGATTGAGCTGTTTGCCGTTAGCTGACAAATACCATCAGCCCACCCCTTATCCTGCATTTCCAGCGGACCAACCTCGTCAAGGATAAAAACGTCTACCGACTTTTGCACAGCCATATCAAAAGCTCCCTCACCTAAGGTAATCCCCTCAGGGTCAACCCTAAACCTGCCCACTTTTTCCCATGTTGAAGGTCCATCTATTCGGCAAAAGGTAGAGCATTGCTTGCCAGGTATCAGTTCCAGGTCATATCCCTGCCGTTGACTATTCATATGCACTCCCCGGGCAAGAAATCCTCCAGCCTGTATTCCCAAACTCTGCAATTCCTCCTGAAGCCGGCTCAGAAAAGTTGTTTTCCCGGCTTCACGATTTCCCCTAATCAGAAAAACCTTTGGCATCTGTGCTCTGATTGAATCAAAATGAACATACAGTTCATCTGCCAGACTGAGAAACCTGGCAGCAAGTTGGGGTATTTCACGAATTTTATTGACGCGAGCAGGCAGAATTGCCATCAGGGCAGGCAAGGTTGAAAAAGCCATATTCAGTGATTCATAAAGCTCAGCAAAACCTCTTTTATATAGTATACCCTTGACAATCGGATTCTTAAGCTCCGTTCCTAATGCGGCGAAACCCATTAAAACAATCAAGGCCCTCAAATTAATAAGTAAACCGGCCTCCAATCCCCGTTGAGAAAACCAAATGCCTGATTCCAAACCATCAATCACTACTGCTGCCAACAAAGTGATTCCCGCTAGCTGTAGCCAGAACTTAGGACGGGTTAATGGCCTGATTGCCCGCTTGTAGCGAATAAGTAAAAAACTCAGATACACCAGAGATAAAGGTAAAAATATCAAAGGATCTGCAGTATTCATTAGGAATAACATGCCGATCATCCCCAAAAGAATTATCCCAAGAAAGACCAGAGAATAACTATGAGCATCTGTGAAAGAAAATAAGTTTTTTGCCTTAATATCTGCACTTAAGCCGGAGGATTTGGATTGGCTGGCTACAAGTTCCAGGCGCATCCCAAGAATGGATGCAAGAAATCCAATTCCCCAATAAATTAAGCTCAAAACCAACAAAAGCAGCCATGGTGAAGCATTTTCCATACCTATCTGCCTCACAGCATATCGATAAAGACCCTCCAGAATACGCACAAAATCAAGGCCATACACCAGAAGCAGAGTGCTTAGTTTATGTAATAATGCACTCCAAACTGCTAACATCCCTCCCACGACAAAGGCTACCCTATTCATTCCGAAGGTCAGCAAACTAAGTTCAATTATTGCTGCCTCCAGAATAATCCCTGTCATCGGACCAATAATTACTGCACTGGGTGAAATAGATTTCATCAGAGCACAGATCAATCCAGCTCTCAGAACCATCCCTCTATAAGGCCAGATACGGAGGAATGCAATTAACAATACCACAGATGAAAAAGCCAGAAGACTTCCAGCGAAGGGAATTCGTAAATTATGCAAAAAACTGCCTATCACAATCTCAATTGCGGCCCATAAACTACCGATAACAGTAGCCCTTATCCAAACATCCTTCATAATTTACTGTTAACATAACTGAAATAATCACGGCTTTGCTTAACTTTGAGCAGGTAAAGTAAGATAAAGATGGGTTTAAAAAAACTACTCCTTGTATTTATTGCCCAGTCTTTCCTTTTAGTTAATATGTCAGCACAGCAAACTGCATCCCCCTGCCCTTGCTGCGGTGAAACGTATAAGCAGTTTGACTTTTGGATTGGTGACTGGGTTGTCTATTCCAAAGGAAAAATGGCTGGATTTAACAAAATCAATAAAATCGAAGGCGGTTGCATTATTCGTGAAAACTGGAAATCTGTGGGAAGTGCCTATACCGGTACCTCATACAACTTCTACGATAAGGATGCACAAAAATGGAAACAGGTTTGGATAGATAGTCAGGGATCAGTACTTGAACTGGAGGGAGAGTTTAAAGACAACAAAATGATACTGCTTAGTGAGGAAACACTATATACCAATGGGAAAAGTGTAATTAATAGAATTACCTGGACAGATAACCCTGATGGAACTGTCAGCCAACTATGGGAGGCATCGGAGGATAGTGGGATTAGTTTTACTATACTATTTGATGGACTGTATAGAAGAAGGAAATAGGAATTAGAAAATAGAACTTAAGGTTTTATTTTCTATGCCTTGTGTAGCGTACGCATAAGCCCCCAGTGAAATCGCTGTGGATGCACTTAGTTTCGAAACCCCAACACCCAAACGTGCCATAGAGTCATATTCTATCGACTGACCTCCTCCCGGCACTTGAAGGATTTTGGTTTTACCTTGCGCAAATTCATCAAGAACAGACTCATCCTCAAGATTGTAAACCTTATAGGATAAGCGTGGGGAGGCATTACCTTTAAAGTTGATGATTTCTCTGGATAATTCCTTAAACATAGCCGGACTAAAAAGATCCCAAGAAGCAACAATTCCTCCTCCTAAAACAACGATACCATCAATAAATGTCAGGATACTTGCAATGGAATTCCCCAGATTCTCACCATATAACCTGAAGGCCTCAAGAGCTGCCTCAGCATTACCGTCACTCTTTTCATGTGCAATATTATAAATATCAACAGGCATCATCGAAGCATTAAAAGCTAAGCCTGCACTCTCTGCATAAACCCTTTGAATCGCACGTGTGCTGACACTTTCCTCGGCATTCCATTCAGGATGAAATTTATTTGTTGCATTATGAATCTCTGCACCAACACTATTATCTCCAACAAGGAGCCTTTTATTCAAAACAATTCCAGCACCAAAGCCTGTCCCTAAAGTCAGTCCGATCATATTCCTGAAAGTCTTTACAGCGCCACGGCTTTTTAACTCATCATTCAACCAGGGCAAATATCCCATCAAAGCCTCTCCGTATGCAAATAAATCACCATCGTTATTAATGAATACAGGCAGTTTGAAATGGTTCTCAAGAATTGGTCCTAACGGCACCCCGCCTCTGAAGCTAGGGAAATTAGGCAAATCACCAATCACTCCTAATCGATAATCAGCAGGACCGGGAAAGGCAAAACTGATGGCTGAAACATCTTCATTTAGCTGCTCCCTGAGCTGCTCAAATCCCTGAATAATGGTTTGAATACATTTGTCCAGATTATCCGCATTTGATGGCAGACGCAATGGAGTAACTAATTCCTCATTTCCTTTCAGCGCAGAAAACACAAGATTTGTTCCGCCGGCATCAAGTGTCAGTACAATAGGTTTTTGCATATCAACAAATAATTTAAAGATTTTACCCTTCACCAAAAGATACAAATGTAACATAGAGCCAGGAGAAAACAAGTAAATAAATTTAAAGAAAGAACTGTATTTTTGCAGCAATGAAGTCTAACTATGATAAGAATCCGGGCATCCTGATTCAGGATATTTCAATCTGGACAGGATGGGATCAGATTATTAATGAGATCAACTCAGCCCTGAATCAGATTGACACGCCAAAAAAGGTTCTGATACTCGAAACCTATACTGGAATTCATGATGAAGAAATAATTACTGCGATTAGAAATCTGGGCGCCAAGAAGCTAATAATAAGCAATGAATCCTTCAAAAAAGAGACTGTAATTCGCCAAATGACTCAAAATGATGTCACAGATGATCGGATCTTTGGGTTTATGACCCGCCTGAGGATGCAAGATTTTCTTGACCCTCAAAAAATTGAAATTATCCGTAATCAAATTATTCAAATTAAGGAAGGTCTGATTGTGATCTATGGTTCGGGATCATCATTGATCTTTCCAGAATATGACCTGCTGGCCTACGCAGATATGGCTCGTTGGGAGATTCAGAACCGGATGAAAACTCACAATGTGCATGGTTTAGGGGTAGATGATCACGAAATGGAGTTCTCTCATCAGTACAAAAGAGGATACTTTGTTGATTGGCGGGTTTGCGACCGGCACAAACAGAAACTCTACCAGAAAATAGATTTCGTTCTGGATACAAATACTGAACAAAAGCCAAAAATGATTCGGGGTATGGATTTTCTTTATGCCCTTCACCAGGCCGCTAACCAACCCTTCAGGGTGGTGCCATACTTTGACCCCGGTCCCTGGGGCGGACAATGGATGAAAGAGGTTTGTGATCTCGACAAAGAAAAAGATAATTTCGCCTGGTGTTTTGATTGTGTTCCTGAAGAAAACTCTTTGAAATTCTTTATAGATAACGAGGAATTTGAAACACCATCAATCAATCTGGTTCTTACACAGTCGACCCAGTTGCTGGGTCAGGCTGTTGAAGAACGTTTCGGCAAGGAATTCCCAATCCGATTTGACTTCCTCGACACTATGGATGGCGGAAATCTCAGCTTTCAGGT
>JAYEFL010000415.1:0-23501 GCA_034658635.1 Bacteroidota bacterium
GTAATGTCAGACTGACATTACAATTGAATCTGACAGTATTCAGATCGCTGACCTATTTGCGTTTGTCAGACCGTAAATATCTTTTCATTCCTTCCAAATCAAGAACATCACGAAATGCCGAGGTGAGCTTTTCTTCAACATCACCAAAACGATCATTATAATCTTCAATACTCCGACGGATCACCCCATGAGCTTCTTCCCTGGAATAGATATGAGTTATCTCGGTCTTTTTTATCCCAGTTGATCCAGGCATATCCTTGTATGTCAAAAAGTAGTGTTTAAGTCTGGCAATCAAGGTTTCAGGAACATACTCAACATCTCTCCAATGCTGGTAAACTTCATCACTCTTAAGGATAGCAATAATCTTATCATCAGCTTCTCCATTATCAATCATCCTGAAGCCACCAATTGGAATAGCTTTTACAAGTAAGTTTCCATGGTCAATATTTCTTTCTGTAAGAATGCAGATATCGAGTGGGTCACCATCACCCATTATTTCCTTTCTGCCGGTTTTTGCCCGGCAAAGGTTAGCAACCTTTTCCCAGCAATAGGTTTGCGGAATAAACCCATAAAGAGCTGGAAAGTAATTCGAAAACTTCTGTGGGCGATCAACCTTCAGGAATCCTGATTCCTTATCTATTTCGTACTTCACAGTATCTGTTGGAACCACTTCCACATAAACTGTTACTTCGTCTGGTGCATATTCACCAATAGAAACACCATGCCAAGGATGAGAGGCATAGCGCAATCCAATCATTTCCCACAATTTATCCAATTCTTTTTTTGCCATGCTTGTTTTCTTTTACCGTAAATGTATGAAATATACACTAAAGAGCCTGCTTTTCCGTAAAGCTCAAAAGATCAATTTTCTCGTATTGTGATTTACTGCTCTTCGGAACATAAACAGTTAGTTTCTGTCCAACCCGAATCAAGCTCCGATAAATATTATTCCAATACCTGAGTTTACTTAAGCCAACATCATACCACTCTGCTATATATCCAAGGTTATCGCCCGGCTTAACACGATAGGTAAGTGCTACATAGTTACCTTTTGGTGCATCAGGAATATATCTTGAATACGAAGGAGATTTATTCAGATTAGCCTGATTAAAATATGTGGCTCGATTGTGTTGTGCAATACTATCTTCTATACCACCAAAATCAAGTGCAAATTCACTTGGCAGACTGAGTGCGTACGGACCTCCGATACCTGGAATAATATTTCGCCTGTATTGAGGATTCAATCTCTGCAAATCAAGGAGTGATATCTCCATAATCTCAGATATCTGCTTCAGATGTATATTCTGCTCAACCCAAACTGTATCAATCACAACATCATATTCAGTTGCCAATGGCGTAAGACGATGAGCATGGTGATAGTTCATAACATAAATCGAAGCAATAAAGGCCGGAACGTATCCCCTTGTCTCTCTTGGCAGATGATAATAAATATCCCAATAGTTACGTTTACCTCCGGCTCTGCGAATGGCTTTATTGACATTTCCAGGTCCACAATTATAAGCAGCAATCACGAGATGCCAGTCTCCATAGATTTCAAAAAGATCCTTTAGATACTGTACGGCAGCCTGGCTGGATTTAACAGGGTCCCATCGCTCATCGACAAAAGAATTCATCTGTAAACCATAGGCTTTAGCTGTTCCGTACATAAATTGCCATAAACCTTGTGCACCAACTCTGGAAGTTGCAACAGGATTTAGTCCGGACTCTATAACAGGCATATATTTTAATTCTAAAGGAAGCCCCTGTTCCGCAAGAGCATTCTCAAAAATAGGAAAGTAATAATCTGCTAATCCCAACATCAACTCAACCTGTGATCTTCTCTTTTGAGTATACATTTCAATAAAACTCTTTACTCTTGAGTTGAATGTAAGATCCACAACAGAAGGAATAGCTCTTAGCCTTTGCTGGTAGACAGAGTCTGGTAATTTGCCCCAATGCGGCAAAAGGGTGTCTCCAGCTTTATCAGCATATCCAAGTGGTACCATTAAGCGATCTTCTGCCCATGCGATATACAGGCTATCAAGATTTCTGGTCTGGATATCCAGCACTTTATTCTTCACTTTACTTGTTTCAGGGATATCCTGTGACAGAAGTGAAAAGGGTAAAAGAATGAGAGTTAATATGAAAAATACTATCCTGATCATAGAAGTCAATACAAATTCAGACAAAGATTTATGCCATAGGCCCTCCTGTTTCCAGTCATTCTGATGGTAGCTGGTGACAGATTAAGGCTAAGATCCTCGTCTATATCAAAATTAAAGAAATGGCCATCTACATTGGCATCAACCACATTCAATCCCCACCATGCCAATAGAACAATGACTGATAAGTCGCGATTTTTCCTAAAGGAACTAATATTATTCAGGATTCTATCCAAGTCATTATGAACCCAGCTTACTGAATCATTATTAATTATCGAAGTAACCTTTGCGTCCGGATATTCTGACAACAATATGTAATAAAATTTATACCGATTATATCCGGCACTATTCGAATAAATGAAATACCCAATTCCCCCCAGTCCTGCCCAAACAATAGGAACCTTCCAGTATTTCTTATTGTATGCTTGTCCCCAACCTGGTATCACTGCTGAATATAGCGTAGACTTTTGGGCAGAATGCTCTTCAGATTTAATTAGTTGCGTAATCTTCCACTCGTCAATTTTCTTTTGGGCTTGAGAGGAAGAAGAAAAGCAACAAGAAAAGATCAGAAACAAAAATCCGACCATCAACAAATTCTGAAGGACTGACTTTGGGCTTAGGGTCATTTGTTTTCAATCATTTAGGCGATCAAGGAAGCCAATAATACGCTCAAGATCTTCATCCGAATCAAATGGAATTACTATACTACCTTTCCCGTATTGGTTCCGTTTAAAATCAACCGGGCTACTAAAGAAACGGCTAAGTTGTTCTTTTAGTTTTTTGTATTCGGGAGAAGTTACAGTTTTCCCTGTTTTTCGGGGAGTCTTTTCAGGTTTCTCACCTCTGACCAGTTCTTCTGTTTGGCGCACTGACAAACCACCAACTACAACTTTTTGATAAATTGCCAGCTGTCTTGATTCATCTTCAATATTAATAAGTGCCCGTGCATGACCCATGCTAAGCTCCTGATTTCTAATCCCTAGCTGTATAACAGCAGGAAGTTTTAGCAAGCGAAGATAATTTGAAACTGTTGATCGTTTTTTACCTACCCTGTCGCTAAGATTTTCCTGGGTCAATTTGCACTCATCGACCAAGCGTTGAAAAGAAATGGCTACCTCAATAGCATCAAGATCTTCCCTTTGTATATTTTCAACCAGTGCCATTTCAAGCATTGCCTGGTCATCGGCTATCCGCACATAAGCAGGGATAGTTTTTAGTCCTGCAATTTTAGATGCCCTCAATCTGCGTTCACCAGTAATCAACTGATAACGATTCTCTTTTGTCTGCCTAAGGGTTATAGGCTGAATGATTCCCAGTTCTTTGATTGATTGGGCCAATTCGGCTAAGGCCTCATCATCAAACTTTTCCCGAGGCTGAAAAGGATTGGTTTCTATATCATCAATCTTAATCTCATTGATAGAGGCAGAAGGTTTTATATTTGCATCTTCAATCAGAGCACCTAATCCTCTTCCTAACACATTCTTTTTCGCTACCATATCCAAATCTAATTATTATCATCCCCCATAATATCATCACCCAGGATTTTGGAAGACTCATCCAATTCGGTCATATTATTTTTCTGCAACACCTCTCTGGCAAGGTTCAGATAATTAAGTGATCCTTTCGATTCAGCATCATACATAACTACTGGTTTTCCATAACTTGGAGCTTCCCCCAGCTTAATATTCCTACGAATAATTGTATCGAATACCATCTGTTGAAAATGCTTTTTCACCTCATCATATACCTGGTTTGAAAGTTTCAGCCTTGAATCAAACATTGTTAGCAGAAATCCTTCAATTTCAAGTTCAGGGTTCAAGCGGCTTTGAATGATTTTTATTGTATTTAAAAGTTTACCCAATCCTTCCAGGGCAAAATATTCACATTGTACGGGTATAATAACTGAATCAGCAGCAGTAAGAGCATTAACCGTTAACAGGCCAAGAGAGGGAGAGCAATCAATGAGAACAAAATCATAAGGTTCACTAACCTGATCCACCACCTTTGACATCATCTTCTCCCTGTTTGGAATATTCAGCATTTCAATTTCAGCTCCAACCAGGTCGATATTGGATGGTAATAAATCAAATCCCGGAATCTCTGATTCCAGAATAATATCCTTTGGATTGGCCTCATCTATCAAACACTCATACAAGCTGGTCTTAACTGTTCTAAGATCAAAACCTACGCCTGATGTGGCGTTGGCCTGCGGATCAGCATCAACAAGCAAAACTTTCTTTTCCAGAACAGCCAGACTTGCCGCCAGGTTAATTGCCGTTGTGGTTTTTCCAACTCCTCCTTTTTGATTAGCTATGGATATAACTTTAGCCATAAAATTCAACTATTTAGACATAAATACTGCCACTCATCTGCAAAGCCCAAATTTATAATTATTATCTGAACCACAGGAGAGACACTATGGTCTTTTTTTAACAATCTTAGATAGTCAGGAATTTAGAAATTAAAGAATCCTTATGTCTTTCACCAGAAGTTGGATATTGGTATTTCCCCGAAAGGTATTTTCCTCTATACTAAAAACGATGTCAAAAGGCTTACCCTTGTGTATTTCCGTGAATAAATGTCCAAAATTAAATGCAATTGCCTCAATGCTCTGGTTACTCCCTGGCTTCATTATTAAGCTTAGTTTTAGGTGCTCCCACTTGCGCCCCACCTGCCTGCTTCGACCAGTTTCCTGAACTCCTCTTGAAACAAATACAGGTGATGGATTATTCGGACCAAATGGTTCAAACTGCTTTAGAACTCTGTAAAAACCAGGGATGAGATGATCGAGAGTAATTTCATAATCAATTTTTATTTGTGGCACCAGCTGGTTGTCAGTAATATTTTCTGAAACGTATTCCTCAAATCTCTGCTTAAATGCCTCAACATTTTCTACAGGCATACTTAATCCTGCTGCATATTTATGCCCCCCAAAACTCTCCAGCAAATCGCTGCATGCATTGACCGCCCGGTAAAGGTCAAACTCGTCAACAGAGCGAGCAGAGCCGGTTGCCATTCCATTTGATCTGGTCAGGATAACTGTTGGACGATAAAACTGTTCGATTAACCGACTTGCCACAATCCCTACTACACCTTTATGCCAGTCAGGCTGATATAATACAGTTGATTTTTTGGTGCTTTCGGTCTCATTTTCCTTAACCAGCCTTATTGCTTCGTTTGTGATATCTCCATCAATATTCTTTCGATAATCGTTATAAGAATCAATCTTTGCTCCTAATTCTACTGCTTCCCGAATAGTTTCCGAGACCAATAACTTAACAGAACTCTCCCCACTTGAAATCCTCCCAGCAGCATTTAGCCTCGGACAAATTTTAAACACCAGGTCAGAAACCGATAATACCTTTTCATCGCAATTTGAAATTTGTATCAGTGCTTTTAGTCCGGGCCCGGGATTATCATTCATTCTTTTCAATCCATGAAATGCAAGAATCCTGTTCTCTCCTGTCATAGGCACCAAATCTGCAGCAATACTAACACATACCAAGTCGAGGTAATCAGCAAGCTGAGCGAAAGGAATTCCATTTCTAAGGCAATATCCCTGTAACAGTTTAAATCCGACACCACATCCTGACAGTTCCTTATAAGGATATTCACATTCTTCTTGCTTGGGGTCAAGTATAGCACATGCATCTGGCAGAGTTTCACCAGGAAAATGATGATCACAGATTATAAATTCAATCCCTTTTTGTTTCGCATAATCAATCTTGTCTACAGCTTTTATCCCGCAGTCAAGAGCAATTACCAATGAAAATTCATTCTTACTGGCATAGTCAATACCCATGTAGGAAATCCCATAGCCCTCTGCATAGCGGTCAGGGATGTAATACCCTATATGATCGGTGCGGGATCGTAGAAAAGAATAAACCAGAGCTACTGAAGTAGTACCATCAACATCATAATCGCCATAGATCAGTATCTTCTCATCATTATCAAGAGCCTGTTTGATTCGTCTGATTGCTTCTTCCATACCCTTCATCAGAAAAGGATCGTGCAATTCCTCCAGACCAGGACGAAAGAAATGCCTGGCCTGTTCAAAATCCCGAATCCCACGTTGGACTAAAAGACTGGACAGCACTTCATCAATACCAAGTTCACCAGAGAGATTTTCAACAAGGGCTTGGTTTGGTTTGGGCGATATTTTCCATTGCTTTTCCATGTTACTTGCAAAGTAAATCGCAAGATATAAAGATAGGCATTTTTGCCTTTTGATTAGATGCACTAGTGAAGTATCTTTGCACAAAATTAATGACAAGAAGATGCATGAATTAAGTGAACAGGAAGTATTACGACGTAACTCGCTGGATAAGATCAGACAGCTTGGCATTGACCCTTATCCTGCAGACAAATACATGGTAAGCATTTCTGCTGAGACTATTAAAAAAGAATACAATTCAAAAGAAAATAATCTTCAGGATGTTTGTATTGCCGGAAGAATTATGAGTCGGAGGATAATGGGGAAAGCCTCATTTGCTGAGCTTCAAGACTCTACTGGCCGTATACAAATCTATGTAAATCGTGATGAACTCTGCCCGGGAGAAGACAAGACTATGTATAATGAAGTCTTTAAAAGGCTTCTCGACATAGGTGATATCATCGGAATTAAAGGATATGTATTTATCACCCAGGTTGGAGAAATCAGTGTTTTTTGCAAAGAGTTAACGATTCTGAGCAAATCAATACGCCCATTGCCTATAGTAAAAGAAAAAGACGGACAAACCTACGATGCATTTACTGATCCTGACCAGAGATATCGCCAACGGTATCTTGATATGATTGTGAACCCACATGTCAAGGATACTTTTATTAAAAGGAGTAAGCTGGTTAAGTCAATGCGCGAATACCTGGATGAGAAATCCTATCTGGAGGTTGAAACACCAATTCTTCAGCCAATATATGGAGGAGCTGCTGCCAGACCTTTTAAAACCCATCACAACACTCATAATCAGACTTTATATTTGCGAATCGCGAATGAACTGTATCTAAAGAAACTCATCGTTGGAGGCTTTGATGGAGTATATGAATTTGCGAAGGATTTCAGAAACGAAGGAATGGATCGGTTTCATAATCCTGAATTTACGCAAATGGAGCTCTATGTAGCCTACAAAGACTATTTCTGGATGATGGAAACTGTTGAAGAAATGGTTGAAAAAATTGCGATCGACCTGCATGGCACAAGCAAAGTGCAAGTTGGAGATAACCTGATCGATTTCAAGCGTCCATGGAAACGATTTACTATGTTTGAAGCCATTGAGCATTTCACTAAAATTGATGTTAGTGGAATGAATGAAGCTGAACTAAGGGACACTTGTAAGACACTGGGAATCGAAACGGATAATAGCATGGGCAAAGGGAAACTCATTGATGAGATTTTTGGAGAAAGCTGTGAAGCCAAACTGATTCAGCCCACATTTATAACTGACTATCCGGTTGAAATGAGCCCACTGGCTAAGAAACATCGTTCAAAAGAAGGATTAGTGGAACGCTTTGAGGCTATTTGTAATGGAAAGGAAATTTGCAATGCTTACTCTGAGCTCAATGATCCAATTGATCAGCGTGAACGTTTTGAAGAACAACTGTTACTAGCAAAGCGCGGCGACGATGAAGCTATGGTACTGGATGAGGATTTCCTTAAAGCTATTGATTTGGGGATGCCTCCTACCTCCGGATTGGGAATTGGAATAGATCGACTTGCAATGATTATGACAAATTCAGCTTCGATCCAGGATGTGCTGTTTTTCCCGCAGATGAGACCAGAAAAACCAATAAAAGTAGATGAAGATCAAGCCTTTATTGATTTAGGAATAGCTATTGAATGGGTTCCGGTAATTAAAAAAATCGGGATTATCCAAATCGCACAATTGAAAGATCTTAATCCGAACAAACTTCATCAGGATCTTTGTGGAAATAATAAAAAGCGCAAATTGGGTCTTAAGAATCCTGGCCAGGATGAAGTTAGAGGGTGGATTGAGAAGATAGAATAGTTGTTACAGACACACACACAGACACACGGCCGTGCGTCTATACGAGACAATTCTCAGTTATTAGTTTTTCATTTTAATACATTACAAGTTATGAAACTTAATCTCGATAATCTTACAGGAATAGTCGATTATGAGCAGTTTGCTCTGGCTGCTTTGGAGCAGAACAGAATACTTCATCAGGGTTCTGGAGTTGGAAATGAATTTCTTGGCTGGGTTGACTTGCCTGAAAAAGCGAAGAATGATGTTCCCCGGATAATAGAAGTTAGCAAGCGCTTTAAAAAGAACCTGGATTGTATTGTGATCATAGGAATTGGTGGTTCCTATTTAGGAACCAAGGCTGTATTAACTGCTCTCAGACCCCATATTTCCTTATCAGCACAAGATCCCGAAATATTATTTGCCGGACATCACCTGAATCAGGAATATCATACTCAACTCTTCAATTATCTGAAATCCAGGAATTGGGGAATTGTGATTATTTCAAAGTCGGGAACAACCACTGAACCTGCTATTGCCTTCCGCTTTCTGAGGTCGGCACTACTTCAACAGTTTGGACAGGAAGAAAGCAGGAAACGGATTCTTGCAATTACGGATGCAAATAAAGGTGCTCTTCGAAGTTTGGCCGATAAGGAAGGCTACGAGTCATTTATTATACCAGATGATGTGGGTGGCAGGTTTTCAATATTGACTCCGGTCGGACTGGTTCCTCTGGCACTGGCAGGAATTGATATTGAAGCTCTTGTTCAGGGGGCATATAATCTGATGAAACAGAGCAATGAGGAGACCTCGTTCAGTCAGAACCTTTCAGCCCAATATGCGGCAGCAAGATATGCTCTATACCAACAGGGCAAAGGCATTGAAATCCTTTCTAACTTTAATCCGGCACTGCATGATGTTGCTGAGTGGTGGAAGCAACTTTATGGTGAAAGTGAAGGAAAAGATCAAAAGGGAATCTTTCCAGCTAGCGTTGACCTGACTACCGACCTCCACTCAATGGGGCAATTCATCCAGGATGGCACCCGGCAGTTGTTTGAAACAGCAGTATTAATTAAAGAATCTGATCTGGAACTCATACTGGAAAAACAGGACTCTGATCTTGATCAATTAAACTATCTCACTGGCAAAAGCATGGATTATGTTAATAAGCAGGCTGCTGAAGGAACTCTTTTAGCACATAAGGATGGCGCGGTTCCAATTATTAGAATTGAAATAGATAACTTATCAGCTTACACATTAGGCGAATTATTCTACTTTTTTGAAAAAGCTTGTGGAATCTCGGGTTATCTGCTCGGCGTAAATCCCTTTGATCAGCCTGGAGTTGAAGCTTACAAGAAGAATATGTTTGCCTTATTGGGAAAACCCGGATATGGATCGCAAAATACTTAAAGGTTATACCCTGGCCCTGATTGGAGCCATCGCTCTTGCCCACTCCTTCATCTTCAGTAAAGCAGCACTGAATACCGTTCACTTCGTCCAGTTCGGGTTAATCTGGTTTGCTTTTGGAACGGTTTGGTTGTTAATCTATATATGGTTGTCTGGGGATTACAGAAAAATTCGAGAGCTTTCCGGAAAGGGACATATATATACTTTCCTGGTAGGACTTTTTGAAGCCCTCGGAACAGCATTTTTTTATATTGCTCTGAAAAAGGTTGACAATCCAGCCATAGTCTCGTTTCTTGGCAACGCAGGTCCGGTATTTGTAACCCTGATGGGAATCTTTTTACTTAAAGAAAGGTTTACCAGACTGCAATTATTTGGGGTATTACTTGCAATCCTGGGGATTTTCACAATGGCATTTAAGGGCGGAGGCGCCCTTCGCAATTTATTCCTTGATGGTACAGTTTGGATCATACTGGCATCCCTCATGTTTGCCAGTGGAACAATTATCGGCCGGAAGCAAATTCAGCAAGTCAGTCCGTCCTTCCTGTCTCTGATTCGTGTTTTGCTGCTGTTGCTAGTGTTTGTAGTCTTATTTATTAGTCTGGACCTCGATCTTAAGATTTCAGGACGGGCTTATCTGAACATGGGCATAGGATCTGTTTTAGAAGCTTTGATCACCATGGTTGCAGCCTATTCAGCTCTGAAGTATATTCAAGCAATTAAAATGTCGATCCTGATCAGCACAAAAAGTATATGGATATTGATCAGTGCACTGATCTTCTTCGGTCTTTTTCCAGAGCCGCATCAGTTGGTAGGAGGATTGCTTTCTCTAGCCGGGGTGTTTATGTTGACGGTTGGGAGGAGACGGGACTCGGTGACTCGGTGATTCGGTTATTCGGTTATTCGGTTATTCGGTTATTCGGTTATTCGGTGATTCGGTTATTCGGTTATTCGGTTATTCGGTTATTCGGTTATTCGGTTATTCAGTTATTCGGTGACTCTTGGGATTCCATCCATTTAGCGTCTAGTTCTATCTGCTTTTCTAATGGGACTCCTTTTAGTTTGGCTTTTTTTTTAATTTTCGATAGCCATACTGAGTCTTTTAGAATTTGCATTACATAATAGCCAGCGTCTTTTGTCAGCAATCCGTCCTGTTCATCCTTCCAGATTTGATAGGCTGAATGATCCTTCAGTCCCTGAGCAACTGAAACCCTTCTTTGCTCTGCATCCTTAACAATCAGGTTAAACCATTTGTAATCTGTAATAATCCTGGCCTGATAGTCGTATGAATAATTTCGAACATGCTCCGGGAAATATGATTTGTATAATACTTCTATAAAATTCCAGGCCATTTTATAATAGAATCGCTCGGTGATCATAATCAGAATCAGATCCATACTTTCCACTTCCTTCTGGAAATTGATCATACTTGTATCACGGGGTTCACTCCAGGTATCCGGATAGATTGCTTTGGAATAATACCAGAAAGCCTCATTCGCAAAAGCTTGTCGCGGAATTCCAGCATTCAGAATATTGAAATAGAAACTGTCTGAAATAGTTAAAACTCGTGGCTTTACACTGTCTGGAAGTGACTCAATCTCTATCTCCGGATAATGCATTTCATAATGAGGTGGAGAAAATATGAGGTTCAATATTTCGACAAGATCATTATCAGTATCTCGTAAAACTTTTGTAACATCTCCCTCTTTAATTGTCATAGCGGGGATTTTCATGGGAGTCAAATTGTCAGCAAACCGCAACAAGGTATCTGTTGCCTCGATCATGGCAGCATACGACCAGTGAATTCCTCCTTTTGGAAAAAGAGGAAAAGCAGACTCTGCCTTTCGATTCACGAATAAACTATTGAGATCCAGAGTTGGTATGGCACTTGCCTCCGCATTTCTCAGAAGAGCCTGGTAATTGGTGTTCGGTCTTGCATTCTTCAGTTGACGTTTGCGAATGTATTCGGGATAATAGCTTGCTTTACCCGGCTCGAGTACCAGAGCCAGTTCAATGCCCAATGATTTCAGTGTGTCTCGCACCAACTCCATTCTTCGAAATTTCTGATCCCAGTACCAATCACCCAGATAATCTCTGCCAGTATAAGCACGAATATAATCCTCCTCAAAAAGGTAAGCCCTTTTGCCCACCACAACTCCTGAAGCATTCGCCTTCCTGAAAAAGCTGTATTCAACCTGATTCTTAATTCTGACCAGCCAGGGTCTGAATCCAATCCGATCTTCCAGGCTTTTATCATAGGCAGCCTGAAAATCTCCATCTGCCCAACTCTTTAGTGAAAAATCAGGAACTGGTGCAGGATACTGATCTCCGGCAAGAGGTGCCACCCTCACAAGCTTTGCTTTCTGCTGAATCAAAGGAAGAAACAGAATCAGGATTATTCCTGTAAATAATATGTTTTTGCGCCACTCTGCCATCAGAACCTAAAATAAATGAATGGATTAAACCCTGATGATGTAATGTAGCCTATACATAATGCAAGAAGGAATATTGCCAGAATGGATTTCCATAAATGAAATTTAAACCCGACAGGCTCAGAAAATAGTCTGTTTTGCCAATCTTCTATCCCTTTTCGGATAGCAAAGAAGCTAAAAAAGGCACCCACAATCATAAAAAACCAGAATTCTATTCCCGGATTTTGTTCCACCAGATTACTCTGACTGGAAAACATCGCCTTCAGATAATAACGTACCTGATCAAAGCTTTCAGCCCTGAATAATACCCATCCCACCAGAGTAGCCAAATAAGTAAACAGTACAGACACAACTCTCCCGGTGCGGGTCAGAATTCTGACCAGAAAAATACGGTCGAGCACCAGAAAAAGGCCATGGTAGGCGCCCCAAACAACAAAATTCCAGGCAGACCCGTGCCATAACCCGGATATTAGAAACACTATCCATAAATTGAAATACAACCTCCGCTTTGTATCAACACGACTACCGCCAAGGGGTATATACAGATAATCCTTCATCCAACGCCCCAGAGTCATATGCCAGCGCCGCCAGAACTCTGTTATATTCTGCGATATGTATGGATTGTTGAAATTTTCAGGAAACTTGAATCCAATCATTCGCCCCATCCCTATTGCCATATCCGAATAGCCTGAGAAATCATAATAAATCTGAAATGAATAAGCAATAATGCCCATCCAGGCAATTCCGGTTCCCAGCTGTCCGTCAGACAAAGCAAAAATCGCATCCACTTGTACTCCCAGAGTATTTGCAATTAAAACTTTCTTTGACAAACCGATAACAAACCGAAAGAATCCAATCAGGCGATTATCCACATTTTCATTTTTCTGACGATCCTCAATTTGATCGGCAATCTCATGAAACCTGACGATAGGCCCTGCAATGAGCTGAGGAAACAAGATAATATAAAGTGCATAGTCCTGCAGCTTTTTGAGCGGACCATGAATCTTACGATAAACATCAATGGAATAACTAAGCTTTTGAAAGGTAAAAAAGGAGATTCCAATCGGAAGAGCTATCTTAATCCAACTAACAGGTTCAGCTCCAAGTGCACTAAGAAGCTCGTTAACATTATCAACTAAAAAATTAGCATACTTAAAGTATACCAGCAACCCGACATTGAGGATCACGGAAATAGCAAGGATTCTTTTCCTTTCAATATCTTTCTTCTGATCCATCCACCTGATGATGTAGAAGTCTGCCAGAATAGACCCACCAACTACAAAAACGAACAGGGGAGCTCCCCACATATAGAAGAAAACGCTGGCAATTAATGCCACCATGTTCTTCCATGGAGTGCTTACCAGATAGTACACTAACAGGAAGATCGGGAAAAAGTATAACAAAAAGAGGCTGCTACTGAAAACCATTTTTTCTAAAAAAAAGCCGCCACAGCAATCGCTGAGGCGGCTTAAATATATTCACTTTAATTAAGCTAATTTATGCTTAACAACAAATTCATCAAGAATGTCAGTAAGATCAGGTTTTCCTATTTCCTGAAGATCATAAAACACTCTTGTATTTGGCTTCTTAATTTCAATGATTCTATTTAAATCAATCGGTGTGCCTATTACAACCGCGTCACACTCAGTATTGTTAATGGTTGTTTCAAGATCCTTCAATTGCTCTTCACTATATCCCATTGCAGGAAGCAATTCTCCAATGTACGGGTATTTCTCAAAAGTTTCAGAGAGTTTCCCCACGATATAAGGTCTCGGATCCACCAGCTCAGCAGCACCAAATTTCATTGCTGCAACAACTCCTGCACCAATGGTCATCTCACCATGGGTAAGAGTTGGTCCGTCTTCCACCACTAAAACACGTTTACCCCTGATAATCTCCGGATTATCAACTCTGATAGGGGATGCTCCATCAATTACAACAGCATCAGGATTCAGATCGGCAATATTGTCACGCACAATCTGGATATCTTCAGGTGCAGCTGTATCCATTTTATTGATTACAACTACGTCAGCTAAGCGCAGATTAACTTCTCCGGGATAGTAGGAAATCTCATGACCAGGCCGATGAGGATCGGCAACAGTAATTGTCAGATCAGGTTTAAAAAATGAAAAATCATTATTTCCTCCATCCCATAATACTACGTCACAGCCACTTGGATCCTTTTCCGCTTCACGGAGGATTGCCTCATAATCCACTCCGGCATAAATTACATTGCCCCTGACAACATGAGGTTCATATTCCTCCATTTCCTCTATTGTACACTTATGCTTCTCCAGATCAGCAACTTCAGCAAATCGCTGAACAGTCTGAGCCACAAGATCACCATAGGGCATTGGATGTCTGACAGCCACAACATTAAGTCCTTTCTCCATAAGCAATTCAATAACTCTTCTGGAAGTCTGTGACTTACCACAACCTGTACGTGTTGCAACAACTGCAATAACAGGCTTCGTACTTTTAACCATCGTGTGGCGTGGACCAAGTAGTCCAAAACTTGCTCCATGAGCATTTACAAGTGCACTCAGGTTCATTACCCGGTCATAAGGAACATCACTATAAGAAAACACACAACTATCAACTTCATATTTATCAATCAAGTTGGGTAATTCCTCTTCGGCTAAAATCGGAATACCTTCAGGATACAGGCTGCCAGCGAGCTCTGCAGGATACTTTCTTCCATCTATATCCGGGATCTGAGCAGCAGTAAATGCAATAACATCATACTCTCCATTGTCCCTGTAATAGGTATTAAAATTATGGAAATCTCTACCGGCAGCACCGATGATGATAATTCTTTTCTTAGACATAAGATTTATTTTTTGATGAGCAGTACGACAAATATAATTTTTCTATTGACATAGCCATATGATAAATATCAAGCAACAACCTCAAAACGATCGGTGTCGAGATGCAAAAAGATAAACAGCAATAACGTGAAGCTCCACAAGGAGGATCCTCCATAACTAAAAAAAGGCAAAGGGATACCGATAACAGGAACAATCCCGATAGTCATTCCAATATTTATGACGAAATGAAAAAAGAATATTGAAAAAACTCCATAAGCAAAGATTCTGGAAAAGGCAGACCTCTGTCTTTCTGCCAAAAAAAGTATACGAAGCAAAAAGCCTACGAAAGTCAGTATTACAAAGCTACTTCCTACGAAACCCCACTCTTCACCAACAGTGCAGAAAATAAAATCAGTAGTTTGCTCAGGAACAAAATCAAATCTGGTCTGGGTGCCTTTCAGGAAACCTTTCCCGGTTAATCCACCTGATCCAATAGCGATTTTCGACTGATTCAGGTTATATCCTGCCCCAAGAGGATCACTTTCAAAACCTAATACCTGGTTAATTCTTGAGCGCTGGTGATCTTCCATTACCTCATTAAAAAGATAGTCTACGGAAGCTATCAGCAGGAGCGAAAGCGACAAAGCACTCCAAATCAGAAATAGGTTTCTCAGTCGTTTACGCCAAATAACCCAAAGATATACTGGTAAAGAAGCGATTGCAGACAAGATCGCAATTTGCTCTGGCTTAATTCCCAGATTACCAATAAGGGAAATCCCTATCAAAGCTGCAAATAGCACAATCTGAATCAATACTCCGTATATCAGCACTTTGAAGCTTGCATTTTTTAAGGTGCCAAGCAATAAGGCAAAAAAACTGACCAGGGGTATCAGTATAGTAAAAGGCATCAGCAGAGTCATCAAAAACAGGGCTATTCCAATGACTCCAAGTACTAAAAAGGTCTCATTCAGTCCCTCCCTGAAAACAACCAGAATCAGAGCAAAATACACAATAGCTGAACCTGTGTCATTTTGGAGAAAGATCAATACTGAAGGGAGTAGCATAGCTCCGAATAAAATGACCATATTTCTCCAATTATATACCGAAAAGTTAAATTGCGATAAAATCTTCGCCACTACGAGAACAGTCCCCATTTTTGCAAACTCGGAAGGTTGAATACTAAAAGGGCCCATAAAAAACCAGGAGGTAGCACCATTAATTTCACGACCAAAGAATAAAACTAAAACCAGAAGAACCACTAAAGCGCCGTAAACCGGGTAAGCAAAAAATACCCAAAACTTACTGTCGATTATAAGCACAATAATTCCCAATACTAAGGCAGCCAGAATATATACAAACTGCTTACTATGCCGGCTCAGCATACCAAACAGATTCAATTCCTGTCCGTCCTGATAGTTTGTCGCATAGATATTCAACCAACCAAAGGCAACGAATACCAGATAAAAAATTATTGTAATCCAGTCAAGTCTGGCAAGAAAATTCTTCCGATAATCAGCCATTAGTTTAACTTAAAATCAAGAATACGCTTTTCCTTTTCTATCTGCAAAACCTCCCCTGTGAGGTATTTCTCTATCATCAGGCTGGCTATAGGGGCAGCCCATTCACCACCTCCTCCTGCATTTTCAACATATACTGACAGTGCAATTTGAGGATTATCTTTTGGTGCAAAAGCAAAAAACCCTGAATGGTCCTCACCATGTACATTTTGAACAGTACCAGTTTTTCCACACACTACAATTCCAGGAACCCTTGCTCGCCTGCCGGTTCCAAAAGGCTCCCAAACTACATCATGCATGGCTTCAACCACTACATCAAAGTATTTCGCACTCACAGTAGTATGGTTAATCCGACTGTATTCATCAGGAATCAGATTATCTTCATCAATAGCTTTAATAAAATGCGGAGTAATATAGAATCCACGGTTGGCAATAATAGCTGCCAGGTTGGCAACCTGTATAGGAACTGACTCCACCTCTCCCTGCCCGTTTGAATTCGAATAAATTGTGCTGAACGCCCACCTCCTACGCCCATACCAGCGATCATAAAATGCAGCATCCGGAATAAATCCGCCTTTTACATTTGGCATGTCAACGGATAAACGTGCACCCAGTCCGAAACTTAATACGTGCTCTCTCCATGCCTCAATTCCAGCCTCGCTGTCTCGAAAGATACTAGTATATCTACCAGGCTGAATAATTAGCTTATAAACCTGGAAAAAATATGGATTACAGGAGTACTGTATTGCTTTCTTAACGTTAGTCGCTTCAGGATGATTATGACAACCGATCAGGTCTTTATTACATTCAAAACCCGTATTCTCATTTATGACTCCCTGTTCCAGAGCAATAAGAGCCTGAACAATTTTAAAAATTGAACCCGGAGCGTACCGTGACATTGTCGCCCTGTTGAACAAAGGATCCGTTGTATCCTTCTGTAATTTAAAAAAATTGGTAGTTCGTTCACGTCCAACCAAGATACCGGGATCATAATCCGGACTTGAAATCATGGCCAGTATCTCGCCTGTAGCTGGTTCAATAGCTACGATACTACCTCTTTTTTCATTCATTAGAGTCTCACCATACAATTGTAACTGAGCATCAAGACTGGTTTGAATATTCAGACCAGGCTCAGGCAAGGTATCAAACTTCCCCTCCTCATAACTCCCTTGTCTCTGATTATGGACATCTACCAGGAAATAACGTATACCTCTCTTGCCTCTCAATACATTTTCGTATTGCTTTTCTAATCCGGAGACACCAATGTAATCACCTGTGGAATAATACTGATCTCTCCTGAGATCCTGTACATCTACCTCTCCTAAATAACCAATAACATGAGGAGCAATACTATTCTTATAGGCTCTTTGGGCTCTGCCATGAACATAAAATCCCGGATATTTGAATAACTTCTCCTGAAATCTGGCATAATCTAAAGCAGACAATTGACTTACCAAAACAGAGGGACGACGGGATGAGAATTCTCTTGCTGAAACAATTCCAGCTTCCAACTCCTCAATACTTAGGCCCAGCATTGAGCACAATTCGGTAGTATCAAAAGACTGAATCTGATTAGGGATAATCAACACATCATAGGCAGCCTGATTAAAGACCATAACATCCCCATAACGATCCAGAAATAGTCCTCGGGCAGGATATTCTACTTGGCGATGCCGGCTGTTATTGTTGGCGCTCAGCTTATATTTGGGATTAATCAGCTGAATAACTACGAGCTTTATTAAAAAGACAAGAGCAACAAGAATTACTAATCCGCCCAATACATATCTTCTGCTTGCAAACTGATTTCTCATAATTGGTTCAATTTCTCCGGTACCTGAGCCCTTCCCATAAAAGAATCAATAAGAAAGTAAATAAGCCACTTAAAAAGGTTCTTAAGATGGTTTCCGGCAATCTGGCAATACTCATGGATTCAAGCAGGAAAAGAGAAAAATGATGAATTCCAATCATTATCAGGCTATATGTCATATACCATCCAAACCCAAAATCTGAAGCACCCGGACGGCTTCCCACATCGTATTCATCTCTTGGATTTATCCACTTCAGAATATATGGCCTTGCAAAAGCCATCATTACAGTGGCAAAAGCATGGAATCCAAGACTGGCACCAGCGCCATTCCATCCTTGTGGAAAAACATCCATAGTCATTCCCAGGATAAATGCTATTGATAATAAGAGCCATCCCGGAGTATCAAAAGGGAGGATCAGGATTAATAGTACATAACAATAGGGGTTCAGATATGAACTAAGCTGCATATTATTCAGTACCAGAAGCTGAATGAAAATAAGTGCTATAAAGTATAAGCTATAGAGGATGATTTTATTTCTCATTATCGTTTTCCTCCAATGTCTGTATTTCCTTTTTCCCGTTGTTTATCACTACGTACACTGTTGACAATTGCTTAAAATCATTGTTTAATCTGGCTCTTATCTCCAGAAAATTGCCCCCTGCCGCCGGAGTTGCTTCAAGAACAGTGGCTATGGGCTCACCTGAAGGGAAAATTGATGAATATCCACTAGAGACAATACTATCACCCGGTTCCAAAGATACATGCGATGGAATTTCAGTTACAAGAACATCACGATAATTTCGCTTGTCCCAGCTTAGTGATCCAAAATATCCCGACTTACTCAACTTCACAGAAATCTTTAGTTGGCTGTTCAGTACAGAAATCACTCTGCAATAATTTGGGCTTACAGTTTTAACAACTCCCACAATCCCAAAAGGCGAAACTACAGCCATATCCGGTTCTACTCCGTTTTTTTTCCCTGCGTTCAGTGTCAAATAATTGTATTCATTGTGGACTGAATTATTGATAACAAGTGCGGGTATGAAATCATAAGCATTGCTTGGGCTGACAGAGTCAGGTCTATTTGGATTAACGCGGCTTCTCAGAAGTGAATTCTCTTTGGCGATCTGATCGTTAGCCTTCCTCAAATGCATATATTGAGTCATATCATGGGCTCCATCATAAACCAGCGTACTCAAACTATTAATCTGGCTTGTCAACTTACTACGCTGAATAGGATTTTGACTAAAAATTAATATGATTGCAATTAATTCGAAAACCAGAAACAGGATGGGGAAATTATACCGTAATACAAACCGGATCAAATTCCGCATAAGATATTTTTATCAACGCATTAAAAACGGAAATTCGCCTACATTTTTCAAAGCTATACCCGTACCTCTGGCCACGGCATGCAAAGGATCATCTGCAACATGGAATTGGATATTGAGCTTATCGCTTAATCTTTGGGCAAGCCCCCTTAACAAAGAGCCACCACCTGCCATATATATTCCACTGTTAACAATATCAGCAAAGAGTTCAGGAGGTGTTCTCTCCAAAACGCTCAAAATGGCAGATTCAATTTTAGTTATTGATTTATCCAGGGCATGAGCAATCTCGGAATAGGATACAGGGATTTCTATTGGAAGGGCAGTCATTTGATTGGGGCCTCTGACAACATAATCAGGTGGCGGACTATCTAATTCGGGTAGAGCTGCTCCTACATTTATCTTAATATCCTCAGCAGTTCTTTCACCAACCTTGATATTATGCTGATGACGCATATAAGCCTGAATATCAAGCGTAAGTTCATCGCCAGCAATTCGCATTGATTCGTTACATACAATTCCTCCAAGCGCAATTACAGCAATTTCAGTAGTTCCTCCTCCAATATCTATGATCATATTCCCATCAGGAGCTTTAACATCCAATCCAATTCCCAAAGCTGCTGCCATTGGTTCATAAATCATATAGACTTCACGGGCTCCGGCGTGTTCACTAGAATCTCTTACTGCCCGGATCTCGACTTCCGTACTACCTGAGGGAATACAAATAACAAGTTTCAGAGATTGCGACAAGAACTTTTTATTGGGATTGATCATCTTAATCAAGCCTCGTATCATTAGCTCTGCAGCATTAAAATCAGCTATCACACCATCCCTTAATGGCCTGATAACCTTAATATTATCATGCGTCTTCCCTTGCATTTGCTTGGCTTTGTCACCAAGAGCAATCAACTTCCCACTGTGTGCATCCACAGCAACAATAGATGGTTCATCTACAACAATCTTGTCATTATGGATAATGATTGTGTTGGCCGTTCCAAGGTCAATGGCAATTTCCTGGGTAAAAAAAGAAAATAAACCCATAAGCTCCCTTCCTCCGTGTATTATTTTTAATGTTTAAAATGTCTGACCCCTGTAAATACCATCCTCATTCCCTGCTCATTGCAATAATCAATAGATTCCTGATCACGAATAGAACCACCTGGCTGTATTACAGACCTGACTCCTGCTTTATAAGCTATTTCTACACTATCCTTAAAAGGAAAAAAGGCATCCGAAGCCATAACAGCTCCTTCAAGGTTATGTCCAAAATGATTTGCTTTATCTATAGACTGCATCAGGGCATCAACTCTTGATGTTTGTCCGGTTCCACTTGAGATCAGTTGTTTATTCTTCACCAAAACAATTGCATTTGATTTGGTATGTTTAACCAGAATATTGGCAAACAACAAGTCTGAGATCTCTTCTTTGTCAGCAGCATTCCTGGTAACAAGCCTAAGATTCTCAGCTTTCTCTGTTTTGGTATCCCTTTCCTGCCATAAAACCCCATTCAAGAGGCTTCTGAACTGAATATCAGGCAAATTACTATCCTTTCTATTGAGAATAATCCTATTCTTTTTTTTCTGCAAAACCTTCAAGGCTTCATCTCTATAACCAGGTGCAATGATAACTTCAAAAAATAACTTATCAATTTCAGAGGCAGTTTCTATATCAACTTCACGATTGGTAACCAATATGCCACCAAAAGCAGAAACAGGATCACCAGCCAATGCAGTTTTCCATGCCTCGGTAAGATTATCCCTTGCAGCAATCCCACAAGCATTATTATGTTTAAGAATAGCAAAAGTGCATTCTTCAAACTCATCAATCAGTCTGATAGCCGCATCGATATCCAAAAGATTATTATATGAAATCTCTTTTCCATGAATCTGGTTGAAGAGCTTATCTATTTCACCATAGAACCGACCAGACTGATGAGGATTTTCGCCATATCTCATGGTTTTAAACTCTGTCAGGCTAATTTTGAGCTCAGGAGCAGAGTCTCCTCCAAAATATCTCCAGATAGCAGTATCATAATGCGAACTAACAGAGAAAGCCTCTCCTGCTAGTTTTTTTCGCTGATCCAGATCTGTGGCACCATTTTGATCCTTCAGAATAGTTAACAAATCAGGATATGATTCTTTGGAAGGAATAATCACCACATCCATATGGTTTTTCGCAGCAGCACGGATCAGGGATATCCCACCAATATCTATTTTCTCAACAACTTCTGAATGATTTCCACCAGCAGCCAGAGTTTCCTCAAAGGGATACAGATCCACCACAACCAGATCAATGGCCGGAATTGAGTATTCTTCCATATGTGCCTGATCTGAATCCAGATCCCTGCGTCCGAGTATTCCACCAAAAACCATAGGATGCAATGTTTTCACCCTACCACCCAGAATGCTGGGATATCCGGTTAATTCTTCCACTCGGGTTACAGAACATCCAAGTTTCTCAATAAAACTGGCCGTACCACCTGTACTTATTAATTTAACGCCCTGAGAATGTAACAAGAGAATAATTTCATCCAGATGATCTTTATGATAAACGGAAATAAGAGCCGATTTGATTGATTTAAGAGTATTCACTTTACCTTCCTTTTATATTCCTTTTATATTCACGCAAATTTACATAATTCCGAATATACCAAATAATACTTTGGCCAAAAACAAATAAATTAATAAGCCCATAATATCATTGGTTGTTGTAATAAATGGGCCTGTAGCCAAAGCCGGGTCAATTTTGTAATGATGTAATACCAGCGGTACCAGGGTTCCAAAAACAGAAGCAAAGATAATTACAGAAAAAAGAGCAATACTAACTGTAGCTGTTATCAGGTATTCCTGGCCTGATACAAGATTGAAAGCCAGCAATAATAATGACAAAATCAAACCATTCACTAAACTTACTCCCAACTCTTTAAGAATTCTTCTTCCAATACTCTTAATATAAAGGCCATTGTTAGCCAGTCCCTGAACTATGATTGACGATGACTGCACCCCAACATTCCCAGCCATCGCAGCAATTAAAGGCAGAAACAGAATCAAAGCTTTGTTTAAATTCAGTTCAGGTTCAAAGAACCGTAATACACTAGCGCCCAAAATACCTCCTACCAGTCCGATCACCAACCAGGGCAACCGTGCTCTGGTCTGAACAATTAAACTATCATCAGGCTCTACATCCTCGCTTATACCTGAAATCAGCTGAAAATCCTTATCCGCCTCATCACGAATTACATCAACCACATCATCAATGGTAATCCGCCCTACGAGGCGCCCCAGACTATCAACAACAGGAAGGGCCACCATGTCATATTTCTGCATAATTTTTCCAACTTCCTCATCGTCCAGATCGGTCTTAACTGAGACAATCTCTTTCTCGCACAAATTAATCGCATTGCGTCTGGCAGGAGAAATTAACAAGGTCTTTAATGAAAGCACCCCCAGCAATACATTATTGTTATCAACAACATACACGAAGTAGACCTCCTCAACCTCCTCAACCTGTCTCCTGATCTCTTTGATACATTCATCTACAGTCCAGTTTTCACGAACAGCGATATACTCTTTCGCCATTATACCACCGGCAGTATTCTCGCCATAATGCATCAGGGCAACAATATCACCCGCCTGCTCCATGTCCTCCATCTTCGACAAGACTTCCTCCTGTCGTTCAACATCAAGCCCAGCTAAAACATCAGCCGCATCATCCGAGTCCATATTGTCAAGGTATTCCTTGGCAATCACCTCACTAGGAAGAGCTTTTAATAATCGTTCACGATCATCCTCCTCTAGTTCTACAAGAGCATCAGCAGCTCTTTCACTATCCAGTAAGAGGAATAGAAAAAGGACCTCATCCATTGAAAGGATATCAATAATCTCAGCAATATCCGCCGGATGAAGGTCTGCTATCATATTCAGGCAGGACTTCTCATCGCGCGCCTCAATCAGTTCTCGAAGTTTTAGAATATATTCCCTGGTTATCTCATAGTTTTGTGCCATAACAGTATATTTTTGACCAGGTTAGAAAAAGAACGGTCTGATATCAAACCGCTGCAAAAGT
>JAYEFL010000416.1:0-23445 GCA_034658635.1 Bacteroidota bacterium
CCGCGTAAAGAAACAGAAGTATTGTTCGTCCAGGTCGTGTCAAAATGCTCGTCGCCTACTCAGTAGTAAGAAAAGAGCAAAGAAAAGCACAGAGAGCTGCGCTCATGCTCATGCTGGGCATCATATTTGTTTACTCTCAACTAAGACTCAATTATAGAAAAGGTTGTAACTTTGTTCAAATAACCGATATTATGAGCAATATTGAAATTGTAAGCTTCCCCAAATTCAGCAACCTTAATAAATGATAAAGCCAGCGGACAAAAGGGTGAGGTCTTTTTTTACAAGGTAAAATGAATTGCACATTAATTGCAGAAATTGCACATTCGGGAAGTGCTTCCCACAAAAAGATCAAGCTTAACACTTTTATTTGTCAGGTAAAATGAGGAACTTAAACTACTCATATTTGGAGCCTGACTTATTATAGGTTTCACAACTTTAGTTTACTTAAAGGCAATGATTTATCTCAATTCTGATATTCCACGAATCGATAAACTGATACCAAGAATTGAACGTTTTCTTTCAAAAGATATTCTTGAAGTTTCAATCGATGGGAAAGAAATCAGAGGATACCGTTCTCCTGATGCTAAATCAATTTGGATAAGAGATTATTCTGATATTCTTCGGGGTGCAAGGTACTTTGAAACTGACGTTAAGTCAGTCGTTCAACACTTTGCCGATACTCAGGCTATGAATGGCCGTATTTTTGACTATTTCACTACCCATCCGGAGAAACTGCCATGCGAACGAGAAAACTGGACAAAATACGTGAGGGTGCCTGTTGAAGCAGATGTTGAATATCGTTTTGTCAAAGCTGCATGGTTGGCATTTCAGGCATGTGGAGATGTAGAATGGCTGCGTAGCTTACTTCCTCATCTTGAAAGAGCCATATTCTACCTGATGAATGATCCGCAACGATGGGATAAGCATAATCAGCTTGTAAAAAGACCCTATACAATTGATACATGGGATTTTGCATATACAAATGGCAAGCATCCATGGTTGCAGTTCCAGATTGATAAAGATACTTATTGGGGGATTTTCCATGGAGATAATAGTGGGCTTTATGAAGCATTGCAAATATTGTCAAAAGTGTGTGAGCTATTTGATAAAACAGATAAATCAAAATGGTACAGAGAGAAAGCCGCTAGTATAAAAAAGACTCTTAACAAGATCTGCTGGAATGGGCAGTTTTATCAGCATTTTAAAAAAAATACCCCAATAACTATTGATAACTGTGATGAGGATGATCAACTGAGTCTTTCTAACCCTATGAGCTTGAACAGGGGTGTGGGAGATCCTCAAAAGGCTTCTGCTATGTTGATGGAGTATCAGCACAGGGCAGATGCAGGGGCGTTTTTTGCTCCCTGGTTTTCAATAGAGCCACCATTCCCAAATGGATCCTTTGGTGATGAAAAACTTGTAGCTGGTGCCTATATTAATGGAGGACTATTCCCGCTTGCTGGCGGTGAATTGGCTCTTCTCGCTCTGGAAAATGGATTTGAGAAGTATGGATTTCATCAGATTATGATCTATGAGAATCTTACCAGAAACGATGAAAGCTATTTATGGTATTTTCCTGATGGAACTCCGTCAACTGTTGAAACCAGTACCAGTCCTGATGCCACACCAACTGATGGCTGGGGGTCTACTGCTTTCTTAATGGCAATAATACAGGGCCTTGCCGGGATTATTGATCAGGGTCAACGCTTTCAAAATTTGAAGTTTTGCCCAAGATGGGTGGCCGCAGGCTCTAAGAGAGCAGAAGTGGAAATAAGCTATCCTGCTGGAAATAGCTCTCTGAAATATACTTATCAGCTGAAGAAATCACAAATGAATTTCAATCTTGATGGCCATTTTGAAGAGCTTGAATCACATATTCTAATCCCTGATAATTGTCGGGTTACTGAAGTGAAAATCAATGGAGTAAGCATCAATTTTTCAAGGAAGGAAGTCAATGACTCGAAATATGTTGACTTTAAAATTTTCCAGCCCCAATCTGTACATATTGAAATTCTTTTTGATACCATATTTTAAACACTCGATCTAACTCTCTTTTAAACTGTCACATTATGAATATCCTGCAAGCCGTAAAAGAAATTAAGGCTGTTCATGTTTCACCCTTATTTGAGGATTTGGTGAAACTTTTGCTAAAAACCAATGGATTGAACTTACCCATACAGACACTTGAAGTTGATTCTGCTTTAAGCAATGAAATGATCTTGCTGTTTGAAGGTATTGGTAACAAAGGTGCTGTGCATAAAATGAATATTCCTGAAGGTTTTAGCATAAACCAGGATGGTGAAGGATACCTTCGTCTGCCTGACAAGAAATACTTGTATTCATTTTGGCATCACATCATGGAGGATCTGGGAGATACTAAGCTGAAGAATGGAGTGTGTTTCATACAGTTTAATCCTGCCTTTTCGCAACTTCGTACAGCATATGATTATTTTCTGACTCAGGAGGGGCGGGTGACCCAGGGTCTTAATAGAGAAGAGTATGTAAATCAGCTAGCTATTCAGGGAATTACGCACCTTGAAGTTAATGGACTGGGATCACCGATGGGATTAGAGAATGGACCAAAAGGAGAAACTTATCCGATGTTTTATACTTATTGTCCTGCTATGGATCAGTTCGTTTATAGCAAACTCAATAAGGGATTGTATCCGTTTTATTATCTCGCAAACAATCTTGAATACATGAAGCAAAATGCTGCATTGGCCCGAAAAAGGGGTTTAGTTCCTGGCATGCTGTCTTTTGAACCACGATCAGTTCCTGAAAGTTTTTTCCAGAGATATCCTATGCTCAGAGGAGCTCGGGTGGATCATCCATTCAGGAGTTTTTTGCCCAGATATAATATGACGATTACGCATCCGGTAGTGTTGAATCATTATTGGGAGATGACGCAAAAACTCATGCGGGAAATACCTGATCTGGGTTTCTTTACAATCTGGACAAACGACAGTGGGGCTGGGTTTGAACACACTAAATCGCTTTACGTTGGAAGAAACGGTGGAGCCTATATGGTCAGGGAGTGGAAGGATGATACGGAAATAGCCAGATTAGCAGGAGAAAATGCCTTGCAGTTTATGAGGAATATTCTGGAGGCTGGCCGTGAAATTAATCCTGATTTCAGAGTTATTACAAGACTTGAATCATTTTATGGAGAACATGATGTTATGTGGGAGGGATTCGGAAATGGATTAGATCTTGAAACAGCCTCTTTGGTCGCCAAGGGTTGGGATCTGCCATACTCTCATTCCAAATATCCGAATTCCAAAGTATTGAACGGTGGTGGATTACATCATCAAGACCTTAGTCCGGCAGAAACGAATAAAAAGAATGAGCTGAAAAGTAAAGAAGCAAAGGCAGCTTTCTATTTTGGAATGGGACCGCAGGTCATGTTTGCACCTCTAATGGGAATTCCATACCCAAAACTAACCTGGAATCGTCTCAAAAGACTTAAATCTGCAGAGATAGAGGATATTGTGGTTTATGGTGGGACTTTCCCCCCATCCAAGGTCCCCTATTTCATTAACTATGAAATGTTAAGAATGTTCCAGTATAACTCCAGTGCCAATCCGGATGTTTTGATCCGGAGAATTGCGAATAAGTGGACTGGCGGACAAGCGACAGATGTCCTGATTGATGCCTGGTTGGCTATTGAAAAGGCTGTAGAATATTTTCCTAACGTATCTACTTTATATAATACTATCGGATTTACCTGGTACCGGTTATGGACAAGGCCGCTTGTGCCAGACATTGATGCAGTATTGCCAGATGAACGGGAGTATTATGAAGACATGATGTGTACTACGCCACACAATCCAAATAATATTGATTTGTCTAAAGATGTTTTGTTCAATATTGCCCCTTTTGAGCATTGTTCAACGGTGATGAATCAGATGGATGAATTTGTGTGGCCGGCAATTGACATGGCGATAGAAATACTGGGAAAAGCGATTGCAGAATTACACAATCCTCCTGAAGTTCTGTTAGATCAATTAGTGCGGACTAAAGCTTTGAAATGTTGGTTGATGACCCAACGGAATGTTGCAGCCTGGGTTACTGGTGTTCATGGGTATTTAATCAGTCAGGATGAAGCTGGAAAAAAGAAGTACCAATCAATTATAGCCCAAATGATTGATCTTGAATTGGATAACATGGATGAACTTTCTGAACTATTTAATCAGGATATTGAATTCATGGCCTTAATGGAAACCGGAGAAACCCCTCTTATGTATGGAAAGGATATTCAGAAGCAAATTCGAATAAAACAGGACTTAATGAGGAAGTACAGACATTTGGAGCCTCGGATTGATCCTGATTATATGATGAAGAAGGCTGCCACAAGAATATAGAAGAGCTATGAAAGTTGGAATAGATAATTATGGTTTGTTGCCTCTCAGTTTAACCCCACTTGAGACCCTTGAATGGGCTGTCAGAAATGGAGCAGAAGGAGTAGCATTTTCAGGAATTGAAAACAGACCCTTGAAAAAATATTCCTCAGAGTTCCTGAATGATATTAGTGGCTATTCCTCAGATCATCAGTTGTATATAGAGTGGGGTGGCGGTCAACATTTGCCTTGGGATATTAGTCTTTTGAAAAGAAAAGATATATACCCAATGAATCGGGTTGTTGCAGAAGAGGCAGCTGAACTGGGCGTGAGCCTGGTGAGAAGCTGTTCAGGTGGTTTAATGCGCTGGAATGCTGATGGTCCTGATACTCAGGAATACCTCAGCAATATGAGTAAAGCACTCACTCAATTAAAACCTGTACTGAAAGATCTCAATGTGATATGGTCGATAGAAACTCATTTTGAGTTTACCAGCTTTGAGTTGATAGATACTCTTGAAGAAGCAGGATTCTATCCGGGTGAGGAAGTAGGAATATGCCTTGATACAATGAATCTTTTGACAATGCTCGAAGATCCTGTTAGGGCTGCTAAAAGGCTCTTACCATGGGTTGTTTCAACTCATATCAAGGATGGCGGGCTGCTGAGGTATGAAAAAGGACTTCGAAGTTTTCCGGCTCCAATAAATAAAGGATGGATCAATCTTATTGAAATAATCAGACTGCTGGCAGAACACAACCAGCAAATTGATTTGAGTGTTGAGGATCATAATGGATCATTTGACTTACCTGTCTTGAATGATGCATTTATTAAGGAATTCCCTGATTTGCGTACGGATGAAATGAACTATCTTATTCATATTGCCGATTCGGCTGAACCCTTTCGTACGAAGATTGAAAATGAGTATTTTAACAGGGCCTTATGGCCATCTGTTTGTGAAAAGAGAATGCATCAAAATATTATTGAACTTAAAGAACTGCGAAACAGGATAATAAATGACTAATCGCTTCAGATATAAATCAGCTGAGGAGCTCAGGAAGCATGCAAGAGATATGGGTGTGGAACTCCCATGGTCTGATGATTATAAAGTGCTCTTTGATAGTTATAATCTGGGAGCCCTGATGGTTCCAAATAAATTTGTAATCCATCCGATGGAAGGTTTCGATGCAAATCCAAACGGATCGCCTGGCGATTTGACAAACAGGAGATATCAGCGTTTTGCAAAAGGAGGAAGCGGACTAATATGGATAGAAGCCACAAGTGTAACTCAGGATGGAAGATCTAATCCGGCACAACTTTACATCAACCGCAAGAACAAGTCAGATTTTGCAAAATTGGTGGATTCAATACATGAAAATTCAAGACTTCCCGGCTCTCAACAAGGGGAGGTGAGAACAACCATACAACTTACTCATTCAGGTAGATATTCTAAACCTGATGGAAAGCCTGCACCACTGGTTGCCTTTCCCGATAAGCGTTTCGATCCTGTTTCAGTTAAAGCTATCGAGCTGACAGACGATGAATTGAAAAGGATTAGAGATGCACATATTGAGGGAGCTATCCTCGCTGAAAAGGCAGGATTTGATGCGATTGACATTAAAATTTGTCATGGATACCTGCTACATGAAATATTATTTGCAAGAGGACGAATGAATAGTGTGTTTGGAGGAAAGGAGCTGGAAAAACGGATTCGTATTGTTGAAGAAATACTAAAAGGAATTCGGGAAACAACCAGAGCAGAGTTGTTTGTCAGAATAAATGTTTTTGATGGTCTGGAGGGTGGATTTGGAGTTTCTAATAGCGATGCGATGAGTCCTGATTTGACAGAACTTAAGGAGATTATTGCTAGTTTAGACCAGAAGGGAGTTGCTTTATGGAGCATAACAGCAGGTATTCCTTACGTGAATCCATGGATCGGCAGACCTTTTGATTTACCAACAAAAAATACTAATTCAGCTCCAGAGCATCCTATACTTGGTGTTAGTCGCCTGATCTCCCTGACAACAGAAGTGAGTAAAATGACAAATGTACCGGTTCTAGGAACAGGTTTATCCTGGTTGCGCCAATACTTTCCATTTGTAGCAGCAGGCATTATTAAGGAAAAATTGGCTATAGCGATTGGAATGGGACGAATGAGTTTTGCCTACCCTGATTTGCCAAACGACTTATTTAAACATGCTTCTGTAAATCCTAAAAAAGTTTGTGTTGCATGCTCTGGTTGCACGAGCAGGATGAGAGAAGGACTAAGCTCCGGCTGCATTATAAGAGATCGAGATGTCTATGCATAAAAGTAAAATAAAAATAGGGCATAAAGAGTTCCCATTTATAAGGGTTAATACCCTCATAATTGGTTCTGGTGCTGCAGGACTAAATGCTGCAGTTCAGCTTTTTGAACGGGGGATTGAGGATATTGCGATATTAACCGAAAAGTGGGGAGGGGGAACCTCAAATAATGCCGGATCAGATAAGCAGACCTATTACCGTCTGGCAGCTGATGGTCAGGCGGGGGATAGTGTAACTGATATGGCCGAAGCCTTATATAAAGGTGGTGCTATGCATGGAGATATCGCATTAATTGAATCTGCCACATCTCTTCAGGCATTTAATCATTTGATTGCCTGTGGTGTGCCATTTCCACATGATGAGTACGGACGCTATCCAGGGTATCGTACTGATCATGATGATAAGGGACGTGGAACATCAGCCGGACCGCTGACAAGTAGATATATGTTTCAGGCTTTGGCAAAAAAGATTGTCAACTATCAGATCCCTATTATCGATCAATATCAGGCTATTCAGCTTTTATACAGAGATGAAAAAGAAAAACGATCAGTTATTGGAGCTTTGGCTATCGATCTGATCCAAAAGGAGAAGGGCTTGAAATCAATTGTGGTATTTCAGGCTGCTTCGGTTATAATCGCAACTGGTGGTCCGGGAGGGCTTTATAATGCTTCAGTTTATCCTGAAAGTCAGAAGGGATCAATGGGGATGGCTCTGGAAATAGGAGCAAAAGCTTGTAACCTGACAGAATCACAATTTGGAATTGCTTCTGTAAAATTCAGATGGAATCTTTCAGGATCCTATCAACAGGTTATTCCAAGATATTTCAGTGTTGATCAAGCAGGTGTTGAGTACGAATTTCTTAACGAGCATTTCAATGATTCTGCCAGCCTCTCAAAAGCAATTTTTCTGAAAGGCTATCAATGGCCATTTGATTCCGGGAAACTCGATGGAGATTCTTCATCTCTTATCGACTTGCTTGTTTATCGCGAAAAGTACTTGCTTCACAGGCGGGTATTTATCGACTATCGCAATAATCCTGTACTGCATAATGGTCAGGAGTTCAATATAGAAGTGAATGCAGATGAGTTGATTAGCTCTTACCTGGAGAAATCTAATGCTGTGTTAAAAACACCGATTGAGCGTTTAGCAGCAATGAACCAACCAGCGATAGATCTGTTTCGTAAAAATGGAATTAATCTCAATACAGATCCTTTAGAAATTGATGTTTGCGCACAGCACTGCAATGGTGGCCTGAGTGCTTCGATATGGTGGGAAAGTAATATTCAGAATCTTTTTCCCGTGGGGGAAATTAATGGAAGTCATGGTGTTTATCGTCCTGGTGGGTCGGCACTGAATGCAGGACAGGTTGGAGGTATCAGGGCAGCCATGTTAATCAGCTCAACAGCTTCGAAATACCGTCTTAAACTTGATCATTTTAGAGATATGATCGAATTTCAAATTACGGAAACCATAAAAATAGTGGAAAACTGGAAGAGGGAAGGTGAGAATTCAGAGTTAGCATCAGAATTGGATCAGATGAGGTCTCGCATGAGCAAGAATGCCGGAGTGTACAGGAATCTTGAAAAGTGCAGACAAGCCCGCAACGAAGCCAGAGATCAGTACTCCAAAATTTTTGCATTTACTAGCGTGAGTGATGGAATGCTTCCTGATATGTTTTATCTTAAGGATCATTTAATAAGTCAGTTAGCTATTCTGGAATCTATTGTTGAATTTCTTGAAATTGGTGGTGGTAGTCGTGGCTCTTTCCTCGTACTTGATCAGAAAGGAAATCATGCTCTTCCCTGGAATGAATCTGTCAGATATATAACTGATAGTGAAGAGGGATTCACAAGGAAAAATCAACTGCTTGTTGAATGGAATGGAGACAGCTTTTCTAAATCGTGGCAGATTGTCAGAGAAATACCGGACGGACCTGCATGGTTTGAAACAGCATGGAAAAAATACAGAGAAAGGAAAACCATAAGAAGATAACCTTGATTTTACTGCCAAAAACCTTGCTAAAATTGAGCTGAAAGATGAGTAAGAAAAACAAAATAATAGCTATTAAAGGAGTTGAAGTTACCTTTACTCAAACTCGTGAAGAGGATTATATCAGTATTACGGATATTGCCAAATATAAGAATCCTGATGCCCCTGCTGATATTATTAAAAATTGGCTCCGAAGTAAAAATACCATTGAGTTACTCGGTTTATGGGAGAAACTAAATAATCCTGATTTTAAACTGGTCGAATTCGACCAGTTTAGAAATGAAGCAGGATATAATCATTTTGTTTTATCTCCTAAGAAATGGATTGAAACAACTAAGGCAATCGGACTTCAATCAAAATCTGGCAGATATGGTGGAACTTTTGCTCATATTGATATTGCTATGGAATTTGCTTCCTGGGTTTCAGTAGAGTTCAAATTTTATCTGATTAAGGAATTTCAACGCTTAAAAAATGAGCAAACAAAAGAGTTAGACTGGAATATTAAACGACAACTCACCAGAATAAATTACCGAATTCATACAGATGCCGTAAAGGAAAACCTGATACCAGAAAATCTTACTCCAAAGCAGACAAGTATTGTTTATGCCAACGAAGCCGATGTGCTGAATATGGCACTGTTTGGAAAAACCGCTAAACAGTGGCGAGAAGAAAATCCCGACAAAAAAGGAAATATCTGCGATTATGCCAATGTAAGCCAACTGGTTTGTTTGGTAAATATTAAAAACCTGAATGCTGTTTTTATTAATGAAGGCTATAAGCAAAGCCAACGCCTTGAGAAACTAAACCAAATTGCCATACAGCAGATGAAAATTTTGCTACAAGATCACTCTGGTAAGATGTTATACGATAAAAATGGAGGTAGCGATGAATGGGTTGAAGGAAGACAAAATGTCAAATGAAATGAAAAATTCAAACCGATGACAGTAAAACCAAAAACAGCTCTGGTTACCGGAGCTTCAAGGGGGATAGGAAAAGCTATTTGTATAGAGCTTTTGAACTCAGGATATTCAGTTGTTGGACTTTCGAGAAGTATTAATACAGTAGATGCAGATTTGAATAGAATTGCAAAGGAGAATCAGGTTTTCTACTCAGGGATACGGGCTGATGTATCGAAAACTCAGGATTATGACAAGGTTTATGACTTTATCAAGAAAGAATTTGGGATGCTTAATCTTCTGGTGCATAATGCAGGAGTTGCACAGATGGAACGAAAGGATGTACTGGAAATGTCTGTGGATAGTTACAACAGGGTCATGCAAATTAATCTGTTCGGACCAGTTTTCCTGACCCAGAAGTTATTCCCCTTGATGAAGCAGCTTGAGTCTGGGTCAATAGTATTTGTTAGCTCAATTTCTGCGGATGTTGCATCGATAAACCGAGCTGAATATTGTATTTCAAAAGCTGGATTAAGCATGTTTGCCAAAGTTATGGCAGAACGACTTGCCAAAACCAAGATAAATGTGTTCGAGATAAGACCGGGAATTATTGAGACGGATATGACCAAACCAGTATTAAACAAGTATAACAAGCTGATTAATGATGGTTTGGTACCTAAAGGACGTATAGGACAGCCAGAGGATATTGCCTTAGCTTTAAGAGCATTAGTGTCAGGTGATTTCGCTTATACTAATGGTTTGTGCTTAGAGATATCCGGGGGAATGCAGATCAGAAGCCTGTAGATATGGACAAAATCATTAAGATAGGAGTTTCGGGAGCTGGCGGGTACGGACACTGGTACTTGAAGAAGGCTCTTGAGAAACAGACAGAATACAGATTAGAGATAAGTGCTGTTTTTGATCCTGTTATTGAAAATGTCGAGATCTACCAGGAGTTGAAGGAAAATTCAATTCCATGCTATTCCAGCTATCCTGATTTTAAAGATGCACTTATTGAAGTGGATCTGGCAATTATTGCATCTCCTATTCATTTCCATGCCAAACAAACAAGAGATGCACTACAACAGGGATGCAATGTTTTGCTCGAGAAACCTTTAGCTGGAGATGTTGAACAGGCTGAAGAAATTATACGAACCTCTGCAGAGACAGGCAAGTGGGTCATGCATGGATATCAATGGAGCTACTCAGAAGCAATTCGTGCGCTAAAGAAAGATCTTGTGGATGGTCTGTATGGAAAAATAAATCATGCTAAAACACTGGTTTTATGGCCAAGAGGATTTGATTATTATTCCAGAAATTCCTGGGCCGGAAAATTGAAAAATGATGATGGCTTGGCAATTAATGATAGTCCTGTAAATAATGCTATGGCGCATTTCCTTCACAACCTTCTCTTTTTAACAGGTGATAATATCGAAAGCAGCTCTATTCCGGTTAAAGGCAAGGCAGAGCTATACAGAATGTACCCAATTGAAACATTTGATACTGCGGTAGTAGATTTAAAAACAAAGAATAATACCCGAATCAAGATATTTGTTTCGCATGTGACAAAAAATCAAAAAGGGCCATTGTTTATCCTGGAATGTGATAAGGCTGTTATTTACTATGGTGAGTTATCTAATGAAATAACAGCCGTTAGAATGGATGGAGAAACACGGATTTATGGAGATCCTGAGAATACTGACCAGTTTCATAAGTTATTCGTTGCTGTTGAAACATGTCGCTCCGGCAAGGAGCCTGTATGTGAAGCTAAGATGGCCTTGCACCAAACCAGAGTGATTGAGGCGCTTTCTGTTATTGAACCATCCTTATGCAAGGATCACTCAAGGATTAAAGTGATTCCTGGAGAACGAAAATATGTAGACGGACTGGGGTATATGTTGTATTCTTGTTACCAGCAGGGGGTTATGCCTTCGAAAAAGGGCTTTCATATTAAAGGTAAAATTCAACGATTCAAAATCTGATAAATGATATGTTAATCAAAAATGCTTTTAGAACAATTCTCACACTTACTATTCTATTCGTAGTGAGTAACTCGCTTATTGCAAATGGAAAGCTACATAAGCAATATTTAGTATATGCAGAAAAATCAGCCAACTGGACATATGAGAACATGGACTCATTGGTTCAACTTTGGAAGAGTAATTTTGATCCTAATTCTGTTTTTGGTTACCGGCCTCCATCCCGGCTTTTGGAAACAGCTACAATCTATGCTCATCTGTACGAAATGAATGGCAATAAATCATATGCAGAAAGAGCAAAGTCCATTTTGCTCGCTTATGATGGATTTAAATCAGTTTTTCCGAAATGGGCAATAGAAAAGCGCCCGGATTATACTGAAGGCGTTCCGGCCTTACCTGATTTCTTTACTGCTCAAAGATTTCTTCGACCTTATGAAATATTGAAGAATAATGGGTTTTTCTCAGATCAAGAGGTGGGGCAACTTGAGCTTGTAATAAGTCAATCAATGAATTACCTGCTTCAGAGCCAGGAGTGGGGCGCAATGAACCGGGCAGCCCTGAGAGCTGAGACTCTGGCCTGGGCTCTTAGAGTGATGCCAGATCATCCTGATCATGATATTTGGGAAATGTATGAGCAAGCACTGATCTCAGACAATTGGGGTGCATGGGAAATAGAAGATGCTTCTCATTATAACGCAATATGGATGTATGCTCTGATAGGATATGGATATGCCTCTGAGAACCTGAATGAGTTGTTTGAAGAGCCTGAAATGTATTATTATTCAAAGTACTATCTGGAGTTATTTTGTCCTGATGATATGATCCCTGATTTTGGAGATGCCTATTGGGAATC
Organism: Bacteroidota bacterium; assembly: GCA_034658635.1. Classification (GTDB taxonomy): domain Bacteria; phylum Bacteroidota; class Bacteroidia; order Bacteroidales; family UBA12481; genus JABHCC01. The sequence goes on from JAYEFL010000416.1 coordinate 12,356, forward strand.
AAACTGGTCGAGGTGGCTGGTGTATTTTGAAACTTGCGCAAGTGTTTATGATTCAGGTGAACACAAGTGGATTGCTAATCAAATTGCAGACAAGTATATCGATTGGGAGCGCGTACAGGGTATAGGATTAGCCTACATCCTTTTAGATTGTTATCTCATAGGAAATGATAACATAAAACCGGTCAGACCTGAATCGGGCAGTCTGGAAGTAATGGATGATGTAATAGGTAAAAAAGTCGTATTCCGATCAGACTGGAATCCGGATGCTTCATATATGCTTTTAAATTATAAAGATGAAGGAGAAGCAGGATACCTGTCCAGATCATTTTTAAGAGATGGAATTGTAGTGGAAGAGGAAAAAATGACTCATGGACATGCTGATGAAAACAGTATTGTACTTCTCATGAATAAGAGTAGTGTGCTTTTACACGATGGTGGATATCGTGATTATATGCCAAGTGGTCCGTATGGTGCTTACAGACAGGATTACTTTCATAACCGGACTTGTGTCAGACCAGAAAAAATATTTTTCGGACAAAAAGAAGGCGAATCCAGATTTTCTGTATCTGAAGGACAGGCTGTTGAGGGGCAGGGTATACTGGAGTTTCTGCGCAATTCTGGCGCCTACAAAACAATAAAGACCCAGAAAATTGATTTTTTAAGCTTTTCTGATTTTGATTATAGTAGAACAAGACTGGTTGATGATAAGATAGGGTATGAATCAGACCGCATAATTACATGGCTCAAAGAACCAAATTGCTATGTTGTTTTTGATATTGTAAAAGGAACAAGAGAGAACTACATGACAGCAGCCAATTTGTGGTATACACGGATGATCTTTGATAAGGGAGAGAATTGGTTTGATACCGGATACGACAGTCTGCGAAATCTTGCAATAGAACAGAATCAACGTCTTTTAATTCAATTTCCTGACAAACATTATAAGTTCACTTCTGTCAATACTGTTCAACGATATTGGCAAAATGAGTTTCTTATTGCTGAATATACGGGTCAATTTATGGAACTCGGACAAGTAATGAGTTTTGTAACTATTCTATATCCGCACGATAACAATGTAGATCCTGAAGATCTGGCTGCACGTACAGAACTTATCGAAATGAACGAGTTTGAAAATGGGCTCGGAGTGCAGATCACTATTGGCGATACTTCATATATTATTGGAGCCAAAATGAACTTAAGAAAAGAAATGTTTCGTGATTACAGAAGACCAAAATACACCTATGAATCAGGGAGAGTAAACTACAATGATTTTGAATCCAATAGTGATTTCTTCTATCTGAAAGACTCACCACAATCGTTGGATTATACAATGGTAAATCTTAGCAAAGCTGTTTACAAAGGTGAAGTATTGTTTAGTCAGAAGCCAAATTATTTTGGTTTGGCCTTTGATGGCAGTGGAGATGTTACCGGAATTTCAAAAGCCAGATATTGGAGACGAAATACGAAAAAATGAATTAAGAGTTCCAGATGTCCCAGGCTGCATCAGCTTGGATTGTCAGCATTTCCATGCCATTAACGATACGAGCTCCTTTTTCATACCCTTTTTTAAGAAAGCTGGTTTCTGCAGGATTATAGATCAGATCGAAAAGAAAATGACCAGAGCTAATACCTTCATAGGGTATAGCCGGATAAGTAGCAATATCAGGATGCATACCAACAGGACTTGTATTGATAATTATTTTTGAGGATATTATATCATTAACTGTAAGCTCATTATATGAAATGCAATTGTCATGAAGCATAGCTGTCCGGGAAACTGATTTATGACTGATTCCTAATTTATTCAGAACAAATTTTACCGCTTTTGCTGCTCCGCCAGTACCAAGAATCAAGGCTTCAGGACGTTCATCCCCAATCAATCCGAGCAGACTTGTTTGAAAACCTGTTACATCAGTATTGTGACCGATTAATTGGCAATCTCCTGATTTAATTTGTATCGTATTAACAGCGCCAATCTCAGCAGCCTCTGCACTCAATTCATCAAGAAATGGAATTATTGTCTCTTTGTAAGGAATTGTAACATTCAGTCCAACAAGCTTAGGGTGATTTCTAAGCATTTCAGTAAACTGGTGTATATCTGATAGTTCGTAATTGTTGTAGTAACAATTAGAAATACCGGATTTGGAAAACTTTTCTGAAAAATATCTTTTTGAAAAGGAGTGAGATAAGGGGAATCCAATTAATCCAAATAATCTCATAGTTAATCAGATTTCTTGCGCTTAGCAATGCGCTCGATTGCAATAATGCTTAGAAAACCAAAAATAATGCAAATGATTGCAAACCATGTTTGTCCTGCAGAGAAATCGGGTAGAAGAAAATGGTAGCCTTCCCGAATAAATTCACCAGAGCGGTTTAAGATATGCTGGCCATGTGAATCATAGCTAAAAATCTCCTCTTTCCATGGCCAAAGTATAAGTAGTGATCCAAGCATAAAACCGGTCAAAACAGAAATTGTTTGGTCCTTATATGATTTAAATATCCATGAAAGCAAATGACTGAAGGCCAGTAGGCCTGCTATTGCACCAATAACCACAGGCAGAAGGATTGCCATGTTCAGCTCACTAACAGCGTCAAGCATTACAAGTTGATAGTTACCTAAGAGAATCAGGATAAATGATCCACTCAGACCAGGAAGAATCATGCTGCAAACAGCTACAATGCCACAAATGAATAAGTAGTATATCTGGTCATTTTCCTGAGCAGGTTTAAAAAAAGTAATTAATAGAGCCACCGTAGTTCCAATAGCAAAACTCAAGTAAACAGAAATGCCCCATTTGGAAACAGATTTTCCTACGATAAAAACAGAGGCGATGATCAGGCCGAAAAAGAAAGCCCATACCAGAACAGGATAGCTTTCAAACAGATATTTAAGAATTCTGGCTAAACTGAAAAGACTGATGCCAACACCAAGAAACACAGCAATCAGAAATTCTAATTGTATGTGATTGGCAAATTCTTTCCAGCGACCAGTAAAGAAAAGTTTTAAAGCCTTGCTATTAATAGATTTGAGCGAATCAATCAAAGGTTCAAAAATTCCGGTGATTAGAGCAATAGTGCCACCGCTAACTCCGGGGATTACATTGGCAGCACCCATTCCCATTCCTTTCAGAATGAGACCCGTAAATTTATTTAATCGACTATTTATTTTCATTATGTCTGACTTCCAAACGTTTTAGAATCTCATTTGCTTCAAGGTCATCACCATCAATTTGCAAAAGTTTTCTAAAAATAAGTATTGAGTCTTCGATAAATTCCAGCTTTTCATATATCTCACCTGCCAAAAACAGATAATCCGGATTATCCTTTTTCAGACTCATTGCTTTTCTAATATAATACAAAGCTTCATAGAGATTACCCTGCTTAAACATCAGGTTTGCCAGTCCGAACCATGATTCAGAATATGCGGGATCAATTGACCTTGCCTTTCGGTAATATTGGAAAGCCTGACTTACTTTTTTAAGCTTTTCATAACTTTCACCAACATAACACAGTGCCTGCACATGGTTCTCATTCTCCATGAGATATTCAGAATACACTTGTATAGCTTCAGTATGTTTGCCAGAATTAGCCAGCGCATTAGCTTTGTTGAATAATGCGGCATAGAAATCCGGAGAAATAGCTAACACAAAATCAAACGCTTCGATGGATAAAGCATAGAGTTCCTTCTGATTAAGAAGTACCCCAAGGTTAAACCAGCCTGCATCTGAAAAGGGATCAATATCCAGGAAACTGCGGTATGATTTAATGGCCAGATCGTCCTGACCTGCTTGTTCATAACAAACAGATAGTTCCCAAACTAAGTCTACTGTTTGAGGGTTTTTGTCAACTGCCTGTTTTAGAAAAATAATTGCCCTTTCGTATTCTCCTAATTTTTGAAAAGCATAAGAGATATTCAGGATCCAGTCTTCCGGATCATCACTAACCTCCAAAGCCTTTTGATAACAGCTTGTTGCCTGTTCAAAATCATCAAGAAGCAAGTAAGCTGAGCCCTTAATAATATATAGCTGCTCATTATTCTGATCAATAGGTTCAAGAACCTCAATAACCTTCAAGGCATTTTTAGCTTCTCCACGTTCAATCAGGATTTGTGTTTCCTTTAACTTCAGAGCAGAAGATTCAGGATGCATTTTGAATCCCAGCTTTAAAACTTCTCTCGCGGGTTGAAATCTCTTTTGATTGAAATAGAAATCAAAGATATTCTCAAGTTCATGTGTGTCGAAATACCACTCAGCCTTTAGTTTGATCATTTTCTCATACCTATCGACTGATTGGGTCAACTCCTCATTCCACAAATCATCTTCACTACCAGTGTACATAATCGTTCTTCTCAAAAAATGGCCACAAATTTATAAAATTCTGTGAATTAAGACATGTCACTATGCTGGGGCCTCAGCAAATCATTGACAATTTTCACAGGATTAAAAGTCAATAAGGGAACTTCAATGAAAATAGTGATCCAGTCTGACATAGACCCATTCCATAATCCAGGTAGTTCTTGGGCTTTAATCTCTTGTCCTTCAAATGATTTGTTATTAATGAATCCCGTATTCTCGTCAACAAAATCCTGCAAATTGAATTTGTCACCATTGTAATCATAAATTCCACAGATTAAATCAACCGGATTGAAATGAGTGCTTTTATTAAGAATACTTACTTGCTCCTCGTCGAGTAAATTTATTTGAGAGGATTCAACAATCTGCAGACTCAAGGATCCGTCTGAGTTTTTTACCCAGAAAGGACCACCGCCAGGTTCTCCTTCGTTCTCAACCATTCCACAAACACGAATTGGACGGTTGAACTTTTTCTTCAAAAAAGCAATCTTATTCTCCTTTTTCCAGGAAGTGGATTCTTGAGGAGGAATAACATTAAGTTTATGCTCCATGAATGACCACATGTGTGAAATCACCTTTGTGGATGGTTGGGTAGGGTGATTCAGGCCTTTTAAGTAAGAGTGCACCTGCTCCTGAATGTGAGCCAGATACCCACTCAGTAACATTTTGTAGTAATAGGTGTCATTGTTAATTCGCTCGTGGCAAACGTTGTCAATATTTTTGATAATGATTAAGGGAGCGTCTAATTCGTCAAGATTCTTTAACAAAGCACCATGTCCCCCAGGTCGGAATACTAAATCACCGTTATCATCTCTTACCGGTTTATTATTTAGGTCTACTGCAATAACATCTGTTTCAGGTGCCTGTATACTGAACTTTACCTCATATCTGATGTGATTGCGCTCTTCATAGATATCCTTAAGCTCCATGTAGTGTGCCTTCATCATTTCAAGATGCTGAGGAGAAACTGTGAATTGAATATGACAAATATTTCCTGCTGAGCGTGCATATTTTGCTCCTTCTGCCAGGTGCTCGGCAAAAGATGTTCTAACCTCGTCATGGTATTTGTGAAAAGGTATTAATGCTTTAGGCTTATTTCCGTAGCCAAGCCCTTTAACCGTTAATAATGAATTCAGAATTCGTTCATAACGAAACTCCTTCATAGTCTCATCATAATCATGTCCCCGTTTATCTAAAGCTTCAATCAAATCATTGAAAAATGCAAATTCCTCAATGTGCTTAAAAAAATAGAACACCGAATCAGGTCCCTGATCCTTCAATAACTCAAGCTGGTCTTCAGATGTTCCGCGATAGTTATTCCTGAACTTGATTAAGTTACTAAACATTCTGCTGGCCGCTCCGGAGGCAGGAACAATTTTTATGATCTTATTCTCAGCAGCAAAGTCCTCAAAGATTGAGACCATCTCATCCATTCTCTTGGAACTCAGCCGGGTAATTCCCTTTCTAATAGTTGCTGGGTATGAAAGAACTACAAAAGGAAAGCCAGTAGCATAATTCCGGATTTGCTTTTCTATAAGTGAAGGATTCATGTTTTTTTCCTTCATAACTTGCAAGTCCTTTTTACTGAAGTCGTTATCCATGATTCTGCCTTTAGTTTTAGAAAGTCAAAGCTATAAAAGTAATCAATTATTGTATACTACTGATTGGCAATTTGCCAGGCTGAAATAAAAACCATTCTTGTAATGGCTGTGAACTTTTCATATTCAATCTTATCCCAGGTGTCGCTTGGTCTGTGGTAGTCATTATGGATTCCGCAAAAGAAGTATAATACCGGTACATTTACTTTCTCAAAACTTGCATGATCTGATCCTCCCATTCTATAATCTCTATCTCCTAAATAGCGATATTCCGGTCTTAGATTTTCCTGGACATACCTGGCTGCTGAATTGGCAGCAAGTGACATTTTGCTTCCAGCAGTGTCACTTATATAGACATATACATAATCAGAATTCTCAGCATGTTTATCATCTCTTTTTCCGAGATGATCGTAATGTGCTGTGATAATAACATATTCATCACTGAGTTCAGTGCCAGGCAAAAATGCAACAACATTTTCTGTCTCAACCATTGAGGCACCCTGATTGCTTACTAATTGGATTTTGGAATTGAAAACACCACTTTGAATTTTGCCCTGCTTCAATTTAACAATAGCCTTCTCAAAAGCACTCTGCCTAATGTCGAAAATCAAAGATGCGTCATTTATACCTATATGGATAAGCCCGGATATTCTATTTTTATCTGATTTCTGGTCTGGAAATCCGAGCTGATTACCACCTCTGAATTTCCTTAGCCGTTGTATCCTTTTACTGTGTTGATCATGTTCAGGATTGATACGGATTGATGCAATAGCACCTTTTTTTAATGCATATGTAGCTTTTGCTTTCCCTCTGCCAGTGTACTCAGGCAGATAAGATTCGGAAATAAGGTATTTACCCTTTTTGTCTTTGGGCTCACCCGCAATAAAGGCCACAATTTTTCCTTCTACGTTAATATCTTCATAATCGGAATACTTATCATGATCTATTCCATAACCAACAAAAACCAGATCATACTCAGCATCCAGATCACATAGGCTGCCTGTGACAGAAAGGTTTGAGTCTGTGGTGAGAGTATCATGATTAGTGATCAATTTGAGGGCTTGCGAACCACTCCTGAGCAAGGAAAATTCCTGATAATAAGGATCCCCGTGTGGAGATGGTCCCATAAGATCCATTTGAATAAACTGCTCTTTGATGTATTGAGCTGCAAGCTTCTGACCTTCCTTGCCAGTGTCCCTGCCTTCAAACTTCTGAGAAGCCAGAATCTTTACATGTTCCCTTAATTCATCAATACGGATGTCGGATGAGAAATTTACTAACACAGAATCCTGCCCCTTAACCAGAAAGAAGGGCAACAGAAGTAAAATGAGAAATAACTTTTTTGTCATGGAAAGTTGTATTATTTCATCAAAAATAAGGATATTCATCTCTGAATAATATAAAAGTCAACTAATAATGAAAAATTATATCCTGTATGCTATGACATTCTTATTGTTATGGTCTTGTGTGATAAGTTCTTGTGCCCAAGGATCGAAACAAGAGCTGAATAGTGGTGTTGAGATTATCGGACATCGAGGTGCAGCATATCTGGCTCCTGAAAACACTCTGGCGTCAGTTTTGAAGGCAGTGGAGTTAGGAGCAGATGCAGTTGAGGTAGATATTTATTTGAGTAAGGATAATAGAATTGTTGTGATTCATGATGCAACAACAAACAGGACAACAAGCCAGAATCTGGTTGTGGCAGAAACAAATTATTCAGAACTGAGCAAACTGGATGCTGGCTCTTATAAATCTCCTGAATACAGTGGTGAAAAAATTCCTCTTCTTGAAGATATCCTGGATCGTCTGCCTGATGATATAAATATCTACATAGAAGTGAAAGAGACTGTTAGGATAATACCATATTTGAAGTTGCTTTTAGATAAGCATCCACGCAAACATCAATTCAGGATTATAGCCTTTGATATCGAAACAATAAGCGAGGCTAAGAAACAAATGGCCTCTATTCCATGCTATTACCTCAAATCATCGATTAGTAAAGAGCAATACAGCAGCTTTGTTGATGAGTTGATAAAAAGAGGATTGGATGGGGCCGACTTGCATCATAGCACAATTACACCCAAACTTGTTAAAAAACTTAAGCAGGCTGGATTGCCATGTTTAGCTTGGACTGTAAACACAGTGGATGAGGCTCATAGCTTAGTTAAAATGGGAGTAGTGGGTATCACAACAGATAGGCCTGGATTATTGAAGAACTCATTATGATTCATTAGGCTAAGTAAGTCAAATGGAAGGTTCGAATCATGTTCGAATCTTTTTTTTGTCAAAAAATATTGAAAAACGATAAATATATTTTGATAAACGATAAATATGTATTATATTTGTACATAAATACAGAAGAGTTATGAAAACAATCAGGACGAAATCTCAGGAAAAGGCGAAGCGAGCTTCTGCTTCTTTTGTTTCGGTTTTACGATGGCTTGCAGGGCCGTTTATCATTATTCTTTATACGGTTTCTATGGTGGTGGAACAACTGCGTTTCTAAAATTAAAACTTTAACCTCTCTATAATTTGATTTCTTGATTATGCCTATTGTAACAAATTTAGACATCGTAATGGCCAGGCGGCGAATGAGCCTGACGGAGTTGTCGGGCAGGGTGAAGATCACTCTGGCTAACCTGTCTAATTTGAAGCGGGGAAAAGCACGCGCAATTCGTTTTACAACTTTGGAAGCATTGTGTATTTCCCTGAATTGTCAGCCAGCTGATCTGATTGAATACAGACCAGTAACAGCAAATCGATCGCAACCGGAAATTGATTTGATTGCTATATTAAAAAGGGGTGCGCAATAAGGCATGAATTAAGCATAATTGAATGTAAGCTACATGAAGGCCGGTGTTTTACCGGCCTTTTTTTTTACTTTTGAGAATGAGATTATTCAAGCACATATTACTTCTCCTTATCCTGTATATGCTGTCTGAAGCTTGTGAGGGACAAAAGCCATATCCTTTTGTGAACCATAATAATATGGAGATCTTTGAATTGCCTCAGGAATTGATTGAAATATCTGGTCTGATTGATGTGGATACGGCTTTTCTGGCAGTCCAGGATGAGTCAGGATGCATTTACTCATTAAGTCCAAATGATTTTGTTATTTCAGCTAAGCTGAATTTTTCATGGGCAGGTGACTATGAGGCTATGGTAGAAAAGGAAGGAGGGGTTTGGGTTGTAGATAGCAGAGGAATATTGTTTGACCTGACAAATGATGATAATAGTTTCCATGTTAATAATATCCTGCAGATTCCTGAGACCAACCAAGAGTTTGAAGGGATATGGCAGGATTCAAACCTGGATGAACTGTATTTGATAAGCAGAAAATCTCAGAAGCGAAGTAATGCACCTGATGAAAGATATATATGGATGTTTGACCAGGTAGAAAAGAATCTGGAAAAAAAAATGCAGATACCCTTGGATGAAGTGTGGCAGAAGCTGCTGGAATTCAACAACATCAATACCTGGAGATATACAGTTAATAAAAATCTTCCACTCTCTGATCTTACTAAGGACTTGAAGTCACAGAATTGGCTGATATTATGCAGTAAGCCTGCTGCCGTGATTGTTTTAAATCGAAAGGGCAGCCTTGTCGATGTCATTGAACTGGATAGCCAAAAACTTCCTCAGCCTGAAGCATTGTGTTTTGACCACAATGGAAACCTTATTATTGCAAGTGAAGGACTTTTGGGACCAGCCAGGATAGTCAGATATAAGAAGTTACAGAAAAAATAAGGCAACTCCGCTAACAGCGATGAAGGCTCCGGCGACTTCCTTTAAACTAACCTTTTCCTTTAACAATAAGATAGCAGGAGGAATTATCAAAACTGGAACAATTGCCATTATAGTGCTGGCTGTTCCAGTACTTGTATGTTTTACAGATAGAAGGGAAAATGACACTCCTAAAAACGGACCAAAGAATGCACCGATGGATATGAATCCTATGTTTCTCATGCTTCCGAATGCAGGTTTAAGCTTATGCCATCGATTAAATATCGTGAACAGAATAATAAAACCTGTTAATCCTGCTATGACGCGTATTTGAGAGGCTACAAAGGGATCAAGATCCACCATGCCAAGCTTGCTGAAAACCAGTCCAATTGCTTGTCCAACAGCACCCCCAAGGCCAAATAGTATTCCAGTCAGACTGTATCTGACTATTATTTTTTTACCTGGTCTGTCCATAATTACTATTACGATACCTAATAGTGTTAATGCCATACCCGCACTATTTAATAAGCTGAAGGACTCTCCCAATATCATCCAGCCAAAAATTGCAGCCAGGGGAGGTGCTAAGGCCATCATAAGACTAGCAACCCTTGATCCAATGCGTGAGTAAGCCTGAAATAGACAATAATCACCAAATACAAAACCAATTAGTGCACTAAGCGAAAGCCAGAACCAACTGTACTGAGAAACTCCCTGTGGAAAAACAGGATCTCCCCTGAAAAGATTGAAAATACAATAAAGGATAAGAGCCAGAAATAATCTGATTAAGTTAACGGCCAGAGAACCAACTCGTTTAGAGGCTTGTTCGAAAGCTAAAGCTGTTACTGTCCAAAGAGCCGCAGTGGCAAGTGCTGCAAATTCTCCAATGTGTGCTTGCAAGAGATTTACTTACATTTTGAGTTTTTTCTCAATGTCCTCAATGAAAACCCTGAATCGTTTGTCAGTTTCAGAAAGATTATTCACTGTTTTACAAGCATGCAAAACAGTGGCGTGGTCTTTACCTCCAATTTGAGATCCAATGGTCGCAAGAGAAGACTTGGTCAGTATCTTTGAAAAGTACATTGCGATCTGCCTGGCTTGAACTATTTCACGCTTTCTCGTTTTTGAATGCATTAGATCAACGGGAATACTGAAATAATCACTGACAACTTTTTGAATGTAATCAATAGAGAGTTCACGAGTAGTATTTTTGACCAGCTTATCGATCATCTCACGAACCAGCTCAATTGTAATATCTTTTTTGTTCAAAGTAGACTGAGCCAGAAGAGAGACCAGAGCTCCTTCCAATTCCCTGACATTATTTGTTATCTGCGAAGCAATGTACTCAAGGATGTCATCCTCAAGATGAATGCCGTCATTATATACCTTTTTCTTTAAAATAGCTACCCTGGTCTCAAAA
>JAYEFL010000417.1:0-6707 GCA_034658635.1 Bacteroidota bacterium
TGGCCCCCTAGCACATCGGACATGATTACTAATAATAATGTGTAATTATGTCCGATGTGCTAGGGGGCCAATACACCTTTTCTACAAAAAACTCTGTTGCCCTAACGTATTCACCAGGACCTCTTCCATTTCTATCGATTGTTAGTAAATGCTCACCACTCTTTTTATCAAAAGCAATGATCTTTTCATTATTATATCCTGTTAAGAAATAATATCTACTATCAGAAAACCTCATTTTTTGCATGATTCCAATCAGTCCTTCTTTTGTGGTCTCAAGAGGCAAATACGAAATAGTGTCAAATAACTCTGATGACATAATGTTAACCCCACTTCCGTCTACATCAAAAGACATTGTACTATCTGATTGTAGTGATTCTTTACAACTTGGTAAAAGAAGCACACTGACAATCATTATCCAGAAACATTTTCTAATTACTATTCTCATTTTTTCAACTTATCAGGTTACTATGAGACCTTTGATTGTTGTCCAACGATGGAAACATTTCTTGCCCTTTGCAAGTTTTATCACTTCTCCGCAGAAAAATGCGTTAAAGCAATAGATTTACTTGTGCATGAAGTTATTAGCAAGGATGAACTGCCTTCTTATTTGGATAGTTCACTAATCGCATAAAGTGGCAGGTTTGTCAGCCAGTCTTCTTCTCTGAAATCTGACATGGATGATCTGATTGCCTTTGTGGTAGAATATTTTCTGCAAAATATTTTCAGGCTCTTAGCCTGCAAATTCTCCTCTGCTTTAACTTCGATAGGTATAACCTGACCATCAGTCTGAACCAAAAAATCAATCTCGGCATTAGATTTCTCTGCTGACCAATAATAGATTGCTAAATCAGGGATTGCTACCAATTGCTGTAAAACGTACTGCTCAGTTAAAGCCCCTTTGAACTCTTCAAATATAGCATTGCCTTCAAGCAAAGTTCTTACATCAATATTCCCCATTGCCCCAAGTAATCCAACATCAACAATAAATAACTTAAATGCACCATAATCCTCATAAGCCTTTAACGGTATTCCGGGCTTCGAGACTCTGCAAACTTTCTTAACCAATCCACAATCAATTAGCCATGATAATGCCAATTCATAGTCTTTAGCTCTTGAACCCTGCTTAACAGCTTTATATATGAATTTTTTATTCTCTTTTGCAAGTTGCGATGGTATTGAATTCCATAACATTCTTATTCGAGGTACAATTTCATTTGGAGCATGCTTAGAAAAATCATGCTCATAGGCTATAAGAATTTGTTTTTGGATAGCACGAACCTCATTGAAATCATTATTGGTGCAATATGAATGTACCGCTTCAGGCATTCCTCCGATATAATAGTATTGCCGGAGTAGCTGGATGTACTTTTCTCTAAAACTTTTTATCAATATCCAATCCCTGGAGTTTAGCAGATCAAGTAAGGGTTGCTGACTCATAGCCATCAGAAACTCCTTGTAACTAAGAGGAAATAGCTCTAAGAACTCAACCTTCCCTACCGGGAAAGAAGTGCTATTATGAAGTGCTACCCCAAGTAAGGAACCAGCCGCTATGATGTGGTACTGCGGGGCATTTTCGTAAAAGTATTTAAGCGAGGTTATTGCCCCCTCCGCTTCTTGAATTTCATCGAATACTATCAGAGTATCTTCGGCATTAATCTGAATACCGGTTTCAATCTGTATGGCTGTAATGATTCGCTGAATATCGAAATTCTCTAAAAACAGTGTTTTGAGTAACTTTGAACTCTCAAAGTTAACGTAGGCAATTTGCGAATATTCATTTCCACCAAACTCTTTAATCAGCCAGGTTTTGCCAACCTGTCGGGCTCCACGAATAATCAAAGGCTTGCGATCCTGCTTATTCTTCCATCTTATTAAGCTATGTATTGCATCTCTTTTCATGACCAAATGCTCTAATTCACATATATTCGAACGACTTTATGTGCAATATTACATAATTTCGAGCGACTTTATGCAATTTAGCAATTTTTATCCCTAATAAACCTCATATTTTATCATTGGTACTTACTATTTTCAATAAAATCGTTAATAATAACAAAGATGAAATTAGCTTTTATTGAGAAGTCATGATAATTCCCTACATGTGCCACAGGGAAACCAATCAGTGAAGATTTTTAGCCCCGGGTGTAAGCGCTGCCCGACGATGGAAACTTTTCTTCACATTCGCAAGTTCTAGCTCATCATAGCGCAAATTGCAGCTCAAATAGTAGGAGAAATGAGCTTTAAAGTGTAGCTTTATGAACCAAAAGGATACAAATGCTTGCTCAAAGAGAATTAGAAATTGTCGAAATAATTCAGGCGAGAGGAGGATGCTCCTCTAAAGAAGTATATGATTACCTTACTTCAGAAATTAGCTATGCCACTCTGAAAAGAGATTTGTCAAAACTGGTTTCTGCGAATTGTTTAAGAACTATTGGGACTGGCAGGGGAACCAAATACCTGATTTCACCCGTTTACGAGCTTGTTCAACCCATTAATATTGACCTCTATTATGAGAAAGAAATTGATGAGAGGGATATCAACAGGGCCTTCAATCTTGATCTGATAACTGAGGTATTATCTGAGCATAGTGTATTTACGAGTACAGAGATAGAAGGACTCGCTCTCCTCCAAAGCAAATTTGAAGCAAACATTGCTCAACTCACTGAGAACGAGCACAAAAAAGAGCTTGAAAGATTAGCTATTGATTTAAGTTGGAAATCATCTCAGATAGAAGGGAATACCTATTCTCTCTTAGAAACTGAAAGATTGTTGAAGGAAAAGGAAACAGCATCGGGAAAAACGAAAGAAGAAGCAATCATGCTTTTAAACCATAAGGATGCTATAGACTTTATCATCGGACATCCGGGTTATTTAGACCCTTTGAAAATTTCGAAAATTGAGGATATTCATAGTCTATTAACAAAAGAACTGGATGTTGAACGAAATCTAAGAAAGAAGCGTGTTGGAATATCAGGCACCAATTATCTGCCACTTGACAATGAATTTCAGATTATGGAAGCTGTGCGAGAATCATGCAATGTGATTAATGGTAAGGATAACGTTTTTGAAAGGGCTCTTTTGGCACTGGTTCTGATTTCTTATATCCAACCTTTCATGGATGGCAATAAACGAACAGCAAGAATTGTCAGCAACGCAATTCTGCTAGACAAGAATCATTGTCCCTTATCATTCAGAACAGTTGATTCAATTGATTACAAGAAAGCCATGCTGTTGTTTTATGAACAAAACAATATCTCAGGAATTAAGCAAATATTTTTAGATCAATTTGAATTTGCCGTAAGAACCTATTTTTAGTCAGCTCTTTGTGTGTCGTCTCACATTTTTTCAAACAACTTTTTGTTAGGTTCTGGTTCTACAGAGTTTTCAGCTGCATCACTAATTCCAAGCATTGAAAACCCCCTCCCGGGTAATATACGAACGACTGCGTAAGTATTGCAGACTGTAGCTTTTTCCATAGTATTTTGCTACCATGCGCAGGCAAGTTGGACCACAATCCATGGCATCAAGTTGCTTATAATGCGGGAATCTTATATATGAATTATTGCTTGAAAGTAACCAGTATCAACACTGGGTTGTCGTTTTCACTCAAGCTATTGGCAAGTTTCTCCAATTCTTTTTTCTTTTCAGGGTGTTTAGGTGTGGAATTCTTGAAATAATCAGAGGCTACATGTTCTTTTAACAAGTATGCATCCACCCACATGGCCAAGGTTGAATCGTTTACCATTTTTCGGGGACAGAAATTAGGGCCCCCATCATAATCATTACGTAATCCGCTATTTGTTAACCTATTGTCACTTTTCACAGGCTCTGCAAATACAAGTTCTTTAGAAAGCTTATTATATATCCCTAACATAAGTGTAGGGTAATACCACCAGTATTTATTTGAGCCAAATTCTATTGGAAGGAGTACAGGTTCAGATCTTTTTGCAGGATTATGATCATGGAAATCACAATTAAGAAATAAGTATTCTGTAGACTCATAAATACCTATTATTTTTATACAATCTTCATATGTCTTCTTCCTTTCATTCCGGGGAAGTTCTCTTTCTTTCATTGGCATACCATACTTTCCATGGTAAAAAAAATAGACTGGTTTGAACTCATATTGATCATCTACTAGGAACACAGTATCATTCATCTTTTCTTTAAAATAGATTGTCCCTTCCAGTTGGTAGATGAATGCTAAGGAATTGTCCGAGCTCGTATATGGCTCCTCAATATTTAGAAATATATGATTCCTAATAGACCTTACAGTTTTGCCATCCACATTAAAAAAAACAGCCTTATGTTTTTCATGACCTGAATCGTTGCTTACTTGTCCGATGAATAAGGAATCATTAAAGGGAGCCCAACTTTTCATAATTCCACCATAGGTACCTACTTCAGGATTAATCTCAGGCTTAAACTTTCGCTGAAAATTACCTTTCAGGTCATATGCAAGTAGATGCAGATTATTTTGAATGTATATCAGATTATGAAGGCCAAACTTAATATTAGTAACTAATAAATATTCCCCTGGCCCCTTACCTCTATTACCGATCTTTGATATTAAATTCCCTTGCAAATCAAATAGAAAACAGTTTTTTCTATCACTAACAAGTATCAAATCGTGAGAAAAATCAATAAGAGTAATTGATCGAAAAAGAATTGAATTATTTTTAAGTGGTATATAGCTAATATCACAGTTGAAATCGCCAATATTCAAAGGTTTGATATTTCTTATGTTTTTTTCTATATTAATCTCTATTGGATATGAATGAAATTCGGGATTTCTACAGCCAAAAAGCATACTAAGTAATAGAATGTGAATTACAATAAATACGCATATATATTGCCTGCATACTCTTGGTTCACTGTTTCGCTCCCAGGATTTCATAAACTTCTCAAAATAGACATTCGCTCCACCTAAATTCAATTCTTGTTTCATCCG
The DNA here is from genome assembly GCA_034658635.1 of Bacteroidota bacterium. Taxonomy (GTDB): domain Bacteria; phylum Bacteroidota; class Bacteroidia; order Bacteroidales; family UBA12481; genus JABHCC01. The sequence goes on from JAYEFL010000417.1 coordinate 4,952, forward strand.
TTTATATTTATTTTAAATTGTCGTATGTAGCTCACATAACAAAAATAATCATCCGCGTGTGCGTCAAAATAGTTTTTCTTTTGTCATGTTCGGTTCATATAATACTATCCAATATTTATATTTTTCAAAAAGAAAAGTGTAAGAGTATGGCCGTTATTAGCGGCCATGCTCTTACAAAAGTCTACCCTAATTCGACCACCAAGTTGCAACTAATTTCAGTTGCATCAGGGTATGTTGCCAAAATTGCAGCTTCTGGATTACCATATGCTCCTTCACATACAAGGGCGTTCTCAGTCATTGGACAAGGTGCAGGATACGGTCTATAATCACAATAGTATGCATGACTAGTACCACATGGTCCACTACCTTCATCACCCCCTTTTAAATTCAACAATTCATCATTTTTAATCAACTTTTCAGGGTTGATATTCAATTCTTTTATATTTTTCATTTTAGTTTTCCTTAAAAATTCAACGATCAAATATTCTCTATCTCTGATTTTCATAGTTGGGGCAGGCCTCCCCAGATCAGGATAAAAGTGTTACTTTTGCCGTGATATCTCCTTTCTTTTTATGTGGAAAGGGCAGGCAGGAAGCGGATAATTGTAATTGATCTAAGCTTCCTGCCTAATGCTTTCCTTTGTTAACTTTATTATATCATCGATGTAAAATTGTATATCGCTGTATTCATACTGGATTGGAAACCTATACCCATTAACAAAAACTGTTGGAGTTGCCGCAATCTTGCTATTTTCAAACAATTGTTGGTTCTTCTCCCCAGTTTGCCTGGCTTGATTGTAGTTTTCTGGAATTATATGTTTGGTGAAAATTGTTTTTCTTGATTGCTTGGGCATCAAATACCATTCAGCCAGAATATTTAGTATTGCACCAGTATCTTTTTCTGCATTAAGATAACAAAGTGTGTTAATTACCTTTTGAGTTGCTGCATCACCATAAAGAGGAAAAATAAAATTAATCTTCACATCAGGGCAGCTTTCTATTAAGGCTTTAAGTTCTTTAAAGGCTTTCGCACACGGATCACAGTATAAACTCATAAATGCATTTATTACTATCGGAGCCTCAAAGTTCCCAACAACCAGAGTACTATCTGTTTCGGCTATTTCCGAATACTCACTTCCCTTTAATAATAGACGAAATATATCAGGATCTCTTTTAAACCGCATAAATGAATTATGTTCCAATATTAAATCATCTGATTTTTGATAATATGCTTTGAAAAGCACCCAAATGGCGGCAGGTATAAGAAATGAAACACTAAGCCTGAGTACATCAATTCCAGAAAATGACATTATTGTTAAAACCTGAAATAAAATAACAAACTCAGATATTAAAACAAATTGAACCATCAAGCAAAAGGTGCACCATTTTTTTATTTTAACCGATTGATAATAGATTGAAAAAATGGGGTATGGTATTGAAGCGGCAGAAATAACTGCAAGAATTCCAAGTGAAGAACGTTCACCTGAACCTGCCAAATAAATGAATGTGCCAATGAAGTATATAAGACCGGCATCTGCCCAGTTTATCCAGCCAAACAACCGGGAAGCCTTAGAAGAAAGAACTGTGTCACAATCAGTCTTTGAACTAAAGCCACAAATTTTATCTGTAAAAAAGATATTCCTTAATGCTAGTATTCGAAACTCCAATTTTTAACTTTCTGATTGCTTTTCGTAAAACAACAACAGTGTTATCTTCTTTCTTTCCTGAATTGATACTCATGGTGAGCTTTCTATAAC
>JAYEFL010000418.1:0-23277 GCA_034658635.1 Bacteroidota bacterium
AAATGAAGGATTTTCAGTTGTTGCTCCAATCAAGGTTATTGTTCCCTGTTCAACTGCTCCGAGCAGGGAATCCTGCTGAGACTTACTGAAACGATGAATTTCGTCAATAAACAATATGGGATTTGGTCGATCAAAAAACTGAAGCTTCTTTGCCTTAGCTATTACTTCCCTCACATCCTTCACACCTGAACTTATCGCACTTAAAGTATAAAATGGTCGCTCCTGCTGATTAGCAATTATTTTGGCCAGAGTTGTCTTTCCTACTCCCGGAGGACCCCATAAAATAAATGATGGAACTTGTCCTGACTCAATGAGTTGACGTAGAATAGCATTAGTGCCAACGAGGTGTTCCTGTCCAACATACTCATCCAGACTTCGTGGTCTTAATCGTTCAGCCAACGGTATTCTTGGTGTCATCCATTCAAATATTTCTCTAAAAATACACAATTCATAAAGAAGACCTTATCTTTAGCAATCTTAATAGTATTGTTGAATGCGGTTCAGGTTACTTTACTATATATCTTTATTATTTATACCGGTAGCGCTTTGCGCTCAGAGCAAATATATTCCACCAAGTCCATATGATATTCTTGAAAACAGACAGCATTTCTCAAAATATCTGATTGTATCTCCCGGGTATTTTGGTCCGAATGCCTTACCGGTTCCTCGCTTAACAGACGGACGAGTTAAAGAAAAATTGTGGATTGACCTGGAGTATGAACATTATTCGGGTACAGGCGAAGATACATATGATGTTTTTACAGACATTCGTATTCCAATTGCCAATGGCAGGGTATCTTTGAATTTTTTTTACGTGCCTTACGAATTTTACTCAGTAGATACTGAACTGAGTCGTGAGCGAAGATCTCAATCTGGTGAGGCTTTGAACGGATCAGCTCAGGGTGATGTATATTTTGGTACTCAAGTACAGATTATACGAGACCATCAGTGGATGCCTGATCTTGCATTTGGGATGACAGGAAGAACTGCTTCTGGAACAAAAAGCGAGGATGTTAGATTTTCAAATGCTCCTGGTTATTATTTTGATCTTTCTGCCGGTAAATCGTATGTTTTGCCTGGACTGAAAGATGCTCACATCCGATGGTTTGCGTTAGTTGGATTCTATGTTTGGCAAACTTATTTAGATGAATATCCACAGAATGATGCTCTGCTTTATGGAGCTGGTTTAGAGCTGAAGTTCAACAGAATCATCTTGTTGAATTCCCTCCGGGGATATAACGGATACATGAATAATGGAGATCATCCCCTGGTTTATCGTTTTGAATTAGGACTCAGTGAGGGAGCTGCCTCCCTTATTTTGGGTTATGAGTATGGGATTCGTGATTACCCTTTCTCATGCATTCGAGCCGGATTTAGAATCAAGGGTTTAAGTGACAAGGAATGAAATTGTCGGTAATCAACAGACCGTCTTTCTATTTTGGATTACTTTTAGTAGTGCAATTGATCCTCCATTCATCTGTTTTACAAAAAGATTTGAGGGGGTTTCATGTTTGGAGGCAAACTCAAACCCAGAATACTATTCTCAGTTTTGCTGAGGAAGATTTTAATATTCTGAATCCTCGAAAAAACGACAGAGGGGCAGGAGACGGGATTTTCCGTATGGAGTTCCCATTGTCACAGTGGCTTGTAGCTATACCTGTTAAGCTCATTGGTCACCCGGTTTTCGTTAGCCGACTAATGAATTTTCTGTTTGCTTTTCTATCAATTATTGGATTGTATAAATGGACTAAAATCTATTTTACAAACAAATGGATTCTTGTGGCGGGTATTATTCTGCTTTCCTTTTCACCTGTTTTTTACTATTACATGGTGAATCCTATGCCAGACAACCTGGCTCTTTGTTTTGGAATATGGGGCCTTTTTGCCTTTGCAAAGTGGCAAAAAAGCGCTAATAGCAGGTTTATGATTTATGGCATGCTGCTCTTTGCCCTTGCCAGCCTGGTTAAATTGCCGTTTATTCTATACTACTCACTGTTCGGATGGGCAATAATTTTTCCTTACAAGTCGTCAAGCTTAAAAGCGAAAGTCAGGGTGCTTTTTTATGGAGTACTATGTGCATCACCTGCTTTGGCCTGGTACATTTGGGTAATACCCGGGTGGGAAGGAAATGGAATTGTTCAGGGTGTGTTTCAAATGGATCCGGAACAGAAAAGTCTATATTGGTATTATGTCTGGTTTCATATCAGAACAACCTTACCTGAGTTATTACTTGGTTGGCCGGCGGTACCATTTTTTGCACTTGGGATATTCCAACTGGCAAAAAAGAAGCATAACTATTTCAGAACATACGGGTATTATGTTGTCTTAGGAGTTTTGCTTATTGCTTATCTTATGTTTGAAATGAACATGATTGAAAAGGTTCATGATTATTATTTTTTACCTCTTCTTCCACTAATAGTTATTATTGCATTGTTGGGTTTCAGGCAAATTCAAAGTTTTAAGTTTAATGATCATCTTAAGACATCAATCCTGGCTTTACTGATATTCTCACTTTCTGTCTTTTCATACTTCAGAATACAAAGTCGATGGGATAGGTTAGGATTTAATCCTGATTTGTTGACTTTCAAGAATGAGCTTAGGATGGCTGTTCCTGAGAATGCTCTGGTTTGTGTGGGAAATGATACCTCTCATCACATCTTCTTGTATTATGTCCAAAAAATGGGATGGGCATTTGAAAACAATTGGATAAATGCTCAGAGTATCAGGGAGATGATTGAAAAAGGTTGCAGATATTTGTATTGCGATAGCAGGACAATTGATCAAAAACCTGACATTCAGGCTTTATTTGGTACGAAAGTTGCTGAATATGGATCAATTAAGGTTTTTGAATTGAAAAAACCTGATGATTTATTGGATTGATTTTTAGGAATAAGAAAAGCTTCAGCCATGAAAAAGTTCATTATTATCGCTTCTATTTTATTCATACCATCCTTGATTTTTGCTCAGGGACCAATAAGCTTTGGGCCAAAAATTGGATGGAATACAACTCAGATTTCAACAGATTATCAGGATTATGTTGACCAGATGAAGAATGGTGTTCAGGGAGGATTATTTTTCAGTATTTTCATGGACAAATTCTATATTCAACCTGAGACATACTTTTCTTTAAAACGCGGAACATTAGATACAACTATTGGCGATCCAGGGGATCCAACAGGGTCATTGGATGTAAGTCAGTCATTTTCAATTACTACTGTGGACATTCCACTATTGCTAGGTTATAAGCTTATTGATCTTAAGCTTATAAGGTTACGTGTATGGGGAGGTCCGGTTGCCTCATATGTATTAAACAAGACTTATACTCTCAGACTTGATGGTCTGGAGGATAATGACAGAATCTCCAAAAATGACTTTAAAGATGCGGTGTGGGGATTCCAAATGGGCGCTGGTCTGGATGTCTTGTTTTTAACTTTCGATATTGGCTATGAATTCGGATTGGAAGAGTTCATGAGCATCTCCTCTCTTGACGATCTGGGGTTTACAAATAATATGTTTTACGTTTCTATGGGCTGGAGGATTTTTTAATAATTTTCTGCTGTTACTTCAAAAAGTGCAGCAATTTGCTCGTAGCCTTCTTTCCTTGCAATTTTGGCAGCAAACATATATCTGTTTCTTGCTTGTGACTCACCTGCGAATGCCTTTAGAAGATTTTGTTCAGTTTTGGTTCCTTTGATACTCACAATATAGAATTTAGATAGTATTAAGTGCTATGCGCCTGGCTAATCCTCTGAAAAGCCAAAAATGGATTGGTTTGAGAATGATCCAATAAATACGCCCATATAAACCGGAGGGTCTGAAAGTAGCAGTCTGTATTAATTGATATTGGCCATTGTTTTTTTTGATTTTAAACTCCAACCAGGCTTCTCCGGGAAGCTTCATTTCAGCAAAAAGGAGAAGGCGATACTGGTTTTTATCCGAGATAAGTACCCTCCAGAAGTCAAGTGCATCACCAGTGGAAATATCATTAGGATCTGTGCGTCCCCTACGTAGTCCTATCCCACCCGAAAATTTATCAATAAATCCTCGGACTTGCCATATCCATGTGGCATAGTACCACCCGTTTTCCCCACCAATTGACCAGATTTTTTGAATGATTTTTTCGGGTGAGTCGTTGATTGGCAGAACGTGTTTGTCGATATAGCAGCCATGACTTGGTACAAGTGTGAATCGATTCAGACTGGGCAGGTTGGAGCTGGAAATAAGAGAATCCCTCCAGCTGCTGGGGATATGATGTTTGATCACTCTGGCTAATGCCAGGCTAAGGGCTTTTTTGTAGGGAATAGGTTTGATTTTAAGCGTTTTACACAAGTAATTTGGAGAGCAAATAACGTTTACTTTCATGCTGTCTACCAAATTGGCTGCCAGATTGTAGGAAGTTGAGGTGAGAAAGTATAGCCAATAGGAAGAAAATTTTGGAGTTATTATTGGGACCGTCCAAATTCGTCGTTTCAAACCTCTCACTGCTGCATATCCAAGTAACATTTCTTTGTAGGTCAGGATATCAGGTCCACCAATATCAAATGCCTGATTGAATAGTTCTTCTTTTAATTGAACTTTTGTGAGGTAAAGAATGACATCCCTGATTGCAACTGGTTGGCATTTTGTGTTCAGCCATTTGGGTGCAATCATAAAAGGAAGTTTTTCTACCAGATCGCGAATGATTTCGAAAGACGCACTTCCTGAACCCACGATAATTCCAGCACGTAGAACTGTTGTTGGAATTTTTGAATCCATCAGAATGCCTTCAACATTTTTTCTGGATTGGAGGTGAAGGGATAGTTTCTTTTCATTGGCAATTCCACTCAGATAGATAATTTGTTTTGCTTCTGATTTTTCAATTACGTGTCGAAAATTAGTAGCAGAGAGTTGTTCAGATTCAGTAAACTGCTGAATGGAGCTTGACATAGAGTGGATTAAATAGTAAGCGATATCGAAGTTCTCAGGAAATTCAGATAGGGCATGGTTGCTATCCAGAAAGTCCCACTCTAATACTTTCACCAGGTGCTCAAATCCCTCTGGTATTTCAAATCGGGTTTTGTCGCGGACACAGCAGATAACCGTATGTCCATTGACCAAGAGGGCAGGGAGAAGTCGTTTTCCTATGTATCCTGTTGCACCTGTGAGGAGGATTCGCATGGTGCAATATAGTTAAATTTGGGAGTTCCGGGACTTGGGACTCGGGACTTGGGACTTGAGACTTGGGACTTTTGATTGGTAGTTTTGCTAGTTTTTCTACTTCTATGCTTGGGAATCCGAACTCTTCTACCACTTTTCCAAGAATCAGATATACTCCATAGCCCTTGAAGGGGTAGTGTTTCAGGCTTTGTGGGAAATGTGTGGTGTCAAAAAATTCTCCACGATGGTCAAGAAATGTTGCAAAATGCATTAGCTCTCGTTTGATCGTTCTGACATATTTGATTACCACCAGCTGACCAATCATGCGCACTTTCTTGCCTATGTGTTTTGTTAGGTCATCTGCTCTTATTTCTCCCCTGAAATTTGTTTCTAATAAATCGAAGTAACTGGCTGTTACCGGGAATCCTAATAACTCAATTTCATCGTAAGTGTCTTCAAGCTGACTGTGGTGCAGGTCTGGCAAACTGAATTTCTTTCGAGGAGCTTTGAATAGCTGATTCTGCCTGTCTGCTGACTCTTTTTTACCTAGAAGAATGTGAGCTTCCCATAGAAGAGTGCTTTTAGATTTGCCTGTAAACCGGAAGGCATTGAGCCGGATCAGGAGAATAAGTTGTTGTATCCCAATTTGAATGCGGCTGATAAAATCCTCAAGATCCTGAAATTCGCCATTACGCTGATATTCAGGTTTAATTCGTTTTCCCAGACTGTGTCCTAATTCATTGATATGGATGAAGCCCAGATAGATGTCTTTTCCTTTGATGGATGTTTTGTAATGAGAATTGTTTACACATGGCAGATGAATGTTTGCTCCCCATCTTTTTGCTTCGTTGATATAAACCCATGTGCCGTAAAATCCACCAAAGTTGTTGATCACTGCAACCATGAATTCTTTTGGGAAATAAGCCTTAAGATACAGGCTCTGAAAGCTCTCCACAGCATAACTGGCTGAGTGGGCTTTTGAGAATGAGTAGGCTGCAAACGACTCAATCTGCCGCCAAACCTCTCGGGTTACATCTTCAGGGTAGCCCCGCTCAGCACAGTTGTGAAAGAAGCGATCTACGATGCGTTGAAATTCATTCTTTGAACGAAATTTACCACTCATGGCACGTCTGAGAACATCGGCATCGCCCAGATCAAGCCCGGCAAAATGATGACAAACCTTCAATACATCCTCTTGGTAAACCATCACTCCATAGGTTTCTTTGAGTTGTTCTTCCATTACCGGGTGCAAGTATTTGAAATTATTGGGATGATGAAAGCGATGAATATATTCGCGCATCATTCCCGATCGGGCTACACCCGGACGAATAATTGAACTGGCGGCTACCAGGGTGAGGTAATCGCTACAGCTTAGTTTTTTGAGAAGGCCTCTCATTGCCGGGCTCTCAACATAGAAGCATCCGTTTGTTTCTCCGGTTTTGAGTAAGTTTTTTACTCGTTTATCTTGTTTAAACTTCTCAACCTGGTGAACATCAATGCTTATGCCACAGTTGCTCTGAACAATTTCTGCAGCTTCTTTGATGTGGCCAATACCTCTCTGACTCAATATATCGAGTTTCTCAAAGCCGATATCTTCAGCCACATACATATCCCATTGTGTAGTAGGAAAGCCTTTTGGGGGCAGGTCAAGAGCAGTGAAGTAGGTGATTGGCTCTTCGGATATCAGGATTCCCCCGGCATGAATGCTCCGAATATTTGGAAAGCCGGTCATTTGTCGGCCAATATGCTTGATGGTCTCAACTACTTCGCCTTGATTTAGTGAGTTCTGCGGATCGTCAACCAGTCTGTCGATCTCGCTTTTCGGTAACCCGTATACTTTCCCCAGCTCACGGGTGATCGACTTGCCTTTGAAAGTAGACATGGTTCCGAGCAGGGCAGTGTGTTGTCTGCCATATCGCTTAAAAATATAGTCTTGTACTTCGTCTCGTTCTTTCCATGAATAGTCGATATCAAAATCGGGCGGACTAGTACGGCGGGGGTTAATGAATCGTTCAAAATACAGGTCGAGTTCGATGGGGTCTACGTCTGTAATTTTGAGGCAATAGGCAACAACAGAGTTAGCCCCTGAGCCTCGTCCCACGTGATAGAACTCTCTTGACATGCTGTATCGAATTATATCCCAGGTGATTAGAAAATAGGATGCGAATCCAAGTTTTGTAATTATATCGAGTTCTTTTTGCACCCGCTCTTCTGCTTCCCGGTTGTGCTTTCCATATCTGTATGTTATTCCATCTTTAGCAAGTTTCTCCAGCAGCTGATGGTCATCGCGTTTGCTGCTGGTGAAGACTTGTTTGTTCTTAACATTTTGAAAATCGAACTCAAGTTCACATTGCGCAGCAATCTGAAAGGTGTTTTGCAGGATTCTGGGATACTCACTTAGGGCTTGACGCAATTCGTTCATAGGCCAGAATCGTTCACCGGCATCAGCAGTATGATTACCATCGAGCTTTGAAAGAAGGGTATTGTGGTCAATCGCTCTGAGGTTACGGTGAAGTTGGTATCCATCAGTAGATCCGAATGTGATAGGGTGGAGGAGCATGAGTTTTTTCTGGTCATGCTTAAACTCAGAGCTAATAATTCTACGAATATCCCGCATTCTTATTCCCACCATTTCGTTCTCACGGAATCTTATTTTAGGTCGATTGGAAAAGGGATAGATGACGAAGCAGTTATCGAGCTTATCCGGACGTTTTGGAAGAGGTTCAATGCCCAGGTTAGCTCTTGATCTAAGCTCGTTTAGCTCTCGCATTCCATCACGGTTTAGAGCTAAGCCAACATATAGAACTTTATCATTTTCTCTGAATTCCATTCCTCCGATTGGTTTAATTTCGGCATTTCTGCACGCCTTAACAAAATCAGGAATACCTGAAGAATTATTAATATCAGTCAGGGCAAGCACCTTGATGCGCTGTTGATGAGCTTGATTTACAAGATCTTCAATGGCTAGTGTGCCATATCTCAGGCTATAATACGAATGACAGTTTAAGTACATTGATTAAAATATGATCATGAGTAAGGTCATAAGGTAATCAAAAAATCGGGGACTCGGGACTCGGGAACTCGGGACTCGGGGATTTCGGTCCCTGAGTGTAGTTGACGTGGGGGTGGATTAATTTGGGTCTTAGGTCTTCACTTTTACGGGTATTATACCCGAAGAACGGTGTCGGGACTTGGTACATTTTTACCGGGTATCATTTTTAAATGATCTCCTGGATGTGTGCTGATATCCTCGATTACACCACCTCCGCTTAAAAAGACATTCGGTACATTCCTGAGAATTTCACCATAATCAAAACCAATTGTCCTTGCCCTTATACCAAGCTCATTATCTATTAGTTGGCTTATTCCGCTTTTATTGAAACTGCTATTTGCAAAAGAAATTCCTGTAAAAGGACTAACTGAACTGTTTAACTTCTGTATATTCATGGTTGTAAATGCTATCAATCTTTTTTAATGTTTGCAATCACTAAAATAGGTGATAAATTTTACTGGTCAAACACTGTGTATATTATTTATGCACAGTGACTTGGCTATTTTGTTAACGATTTACTTGCGGATTTAAGGGATATATATACGTAATGCGGTGTGGGAAATTCAATAAAAAGAAATCATCAATATTACTCTTTAGCCTGCTGAGTTGTGTTTTTTCCTGTACAACTCAGCAACCGGCATCTTACCAGGCAAGTGTTACGATTAACACAGATATGCCTGCCAAAACATACAACCCAATGATATTCGGTGGGTTTCTCGAGCATTTTGGGAAGCAAATTTATGGTGGTGTATTTGATCCTGGCTCTCCACTTTCAGATAACAAAGGATTTCGTACTGATGTTATTAACGCATTAAAGGAACTTAAAGTTCCCGTTATTCGTTGGCCCGGAGGATGTTTCGTTGATGGCTATCATTGGATGAATGGAGTGGGTGAAAATCGCCAGCCAAAAGATGATATTCGATGGGGAGTAGTCGAGCCAAACACCTTTGGAACCCATGAATTTGTTGAGCTTTGCAGGCTGCTAAATTCGGAACCGTATATCTGTCAAAATGGTTTGGCCGATGTTCAGGAAATGTCTGATTGGGTTGAATACTGCAATGCAACTGAAGGGAAATTCGCCGACATGCGCAAAAAAAATGGACATCCTGTACCACTTAATGTCAAGATATGGAGTGTTGGAAACGAACGGTCAGGTCGCGATTATATTCATAAAGTCCGAGATGGTGGTATAGCAATGAAGGAGGTGGATTCAAGCATTCTGGTAACTTGCTCTGGGATTCACGGGAGTTCTCGTATAGATCCATATCTATTTGAAGCAGCAGGAGAATATTTGAATTACATATCTGCTCATCAATACTGGATTGAAAACTTTCAAGAACACTCTACACCGAGCTATTTGTCATGCATGATGCTATCCGATAAGCCAGAATTGTATATTGAAAAGGCCATAAATCAAATCCAAATGGCAGAAACAGAAGGCCTGATTAAGGACGGACAAATTAAAATTGCTTTTGATGAATGGAATCTACGTTCTTGGCATCATCCAGGGTTTCAACGCAATGAAAAAGTGGATTACAACGATCCGGAAATTATAAAGTTGATAAATGCCAGAGACATAAGTCTGAATCCTGAAATCTATAATCTAGCAGATGCATTATTTGCAGCCTCATTTTTCAATTCATGCCTTCGTTATTCCGACAATATTGTAATGGCGAACATCGCTCCACTCGTGAACCAAACCGGACCTCTTTATGTCCATTCTAAAGGAATTGTCAAGCGTACTCATTTCCATACAATGGCGATGTATGCAAATGAACTTGAAGAATATGTCTGCAATGCAAAGATAAACGGAAGCAAACTTACCTATGGTGAAGATTCAGTTTCTGTAGTTGATGCCATTGCCACCGTTGACAAAAAAGGTGAAAGCTGGGCTATATCATTAGTGAACCGTCATCCTTCGGAAAACATCGACTGTAAAGTTATAATGGGAGATAAAACACTGCAGGGTATATTTAAGGCAAAGGTTCTCACTGGTGACTCTCCTGAGGCTTTCAACGATATTGACCACCCGAATCGGGTGGCGCCAAAAGAATTGGAGCTAAAGTTTAATAAGGGTGTCGTCAACCTTCCACCTCACTCATTGACAATTGTTCATTTAATCGATAAGGCTGATGGATCAATCGATGGTATTCCCTTGCAGATGAACTAGTGTCACGTTTTCTTTAACCCAATAGCTCTCTGAACAGCATCCTTACCATATTTCCTCCTCATCTTGTCCATAGCCAAATACAGATTAACCTGCTCGGGGGTGTCTTCAAAAAGGTTAAGTTGTTGGGTGCCATGAATAAGTTCACTTAGCCTTACCCCGATAAGTCGGATGCGCATGCGCCTGGTGTAGAGTCTTTTGAATAGCTCTTGAGCTGTTTCCATGATGACATGGTCAAAGCTGGTGTAGCTTACCCGTTTTTGCATGGTATGGGTATCGAAATTAGCATAGCGGATTTTTACGGTGATACAGGCGGTAAGCTTTTCTTGTTTGCGCAGCTCAAAAGCAATCTTTTCTACCATGGTAATGAGCTGACGATTCAGGTCTTTTATGTCGGTGGTGTCCTGATCATAAGTACGCTCTTTACTGATGCTCTTTTGTTCCCAGTAGGCATGCACCGGAGTATGATCTATACCATTGGCTTTCTTCCAGATAATCAGACCATTCTTGCCCAGAACGTGTCCGAGCATATCCGGAGGAATCTCACTGAGGGTTTTAATGGTAATAACCCCCATTGATCTTAGCAATTGATATGTTTTAGGACCAAGCATTGGGATTTTCTTGATGGATAGGGGATTGAGAAAATACTTCACATGATCGGGAGGTACTTCGGTTTCTCCATTGGGTTTGCCTTCGCCGGTAGCAATCTTAGAGACCGTTTTATTTACGGAAAGCCCGAAAGAAATAGGAAGTCCTGTCTCCTGTATTATTCTGTGCCTGAGCTCTTTGGCCCATTTTAATGATCCGAAGAAGCGATCCATCCCGGTGATATCCAGATAATGTTCATCGATAGAGGCTTTCTCGTAAAGAGGAGCTTTCTCAGCAATCACATCAGTAACTACACGCGAATACTTACCGTAGGCTTCCATATCGCCCCTGATATAAATACCGTCGCTGCAAAGCTGTCTGGCCATCCGTATCGGCATGGCAGAGTGCACTCCATAGGTTCTGGCTTCGTAGCTACAGCTGGAAACAACCCCACGATCAGATAATCCGCCAATAATCACAGGCTTGCCAATCAGTTGGCTATTCATAAGCCGCTCTACGGATACGAAGAAGGTATCGAGATCAAAATGTGCTACCGTTCTGTCCATTGGTTATATTATAATCAAAATAGTGATCATAATATAATCATAAAAATTTAAGAATGCCCCTTTATCACAATTCGCATAATCTTAAAATTCAACCTGAAAAAACTTATGACTTGAATTATTGGATTTGTCCTGCGCCTGATTGTTCCTTTAGTAGGCAAAGGCGGATAATACTCATCTTTGTATCCTCGTGGTATTGTAGTCTGGCCCATTTTATTCTTTCTTGATCTAATAATCTGATTTGTTTCTTTTTATTCATTAGCTCTAAATCTATTCCGGCAATAACCACCAGAACGGATATCCTTTGGCTTTATGCAAAAACAAGTAATGCAGGAATAGTTTAATCCAATGTCCGGCCAAACCAATTTCTCCTACTGTGGCATTAATGTCGCGGCCCCAATTAGGGTATTTTTCCCAATCGGGCACTATTGGAGAAACTGTCATTGTTGCACCAAGCCCTTTGGTGAAGCCATACCCTGATGATACTATACATGCAGCACCCATTCGTCCCATATTGGCTATGTGTTTGTGCTCATTTGAGTTATGCTTGATTCTGTGAGATATATTTTGTGCAATAACTTTGCCGATAACACCCGATGGCATACCTGTTCTGGGCGGCGACGGAAATATTGGGGTGCCATTGGTGCTTTTCATGGGCTTGGAAATTGCATGAGGTGGAGCAAAAGCAATTCCGGCGGCATAAATGTTATCATAGGCCGGACTCTGATAGGTGTTTGGCCAATCTTTCGGACTCCACTGTTCATATTCTTTTTTTGAATAGTCAGCATCCACCAGCATCAGTCCGTTGGCAGCAAAAAGCTTGGATGTCATCTCTTTTCCATCCTTATCAAAAGCCTTGATGCCCTGTCCCGCAAAACCCGGAATCAACATAGCAAAGTCGTATTCAACAGTGTTTTGTGTCCCATCCAGAGATTCGTAATGAACTAAGCCTTTCTCTACTTTTTTGACTCCGGCCCGCTTTATCCACTTGATATTGTTTTCTGCCAATACAGATTCCGTAAACACTTTCGTTGAGGTTACATAACCCCCACGTTTGATAAATGCTCCGCCCATTCCAAAGTCTCCCAATTCATATTCATTGGTAATCCAGGTCAACTCTGCCATATCGATGAGATTTCTCTTTCTGAGTTCAAAAGCAATGTTCAGAACATACTCAAATGCTGCTCCCTGACAGGTGGCCATAGCATGACCGGTTCCAATCAAAATTTTTTGCTTTTTGCCTTCTTCCATCAGCTTAATGGATTTCTGCAATTCCTCCCATGCGTGCGCGGCATGGTCATATGAACACACTGATACGGTGGTGTTTTCTGCTGGTCCTAAACCTGGTGTAGCTTCGAAATTTAGTTTAGGTCCGGTAGCATTTACCAGGTAATCATAGGTCACAACTTCAGTTTCGCCCCTATTCTCTTCAGAGGTATATTCAATTGTAACTAAGCCTTTTGTATTTTGCTTATCTCCTTCGGGATGAATGGATAAAGCCTTTGCTTGCTTAAAGATGATTCCCCACCTCTTATATACTTTTTCGAGCTTAAAGCGTACCTGATCAACTTCCATCCGACCTACTCCTACCCAGATATTTGATGGTATCCATTGATAATAAGCACTAGGAGAAACCACAATTACCTCATGTTTTTTACCAAGTTTCTTTTTTAGAAATGCTGCAGATGTGTGCCCGGAAACGCCAGCACCAAGAACAAGGATCTTCATATAAGTTTGTTTTGAGTTATATTTCTGGTTGCAATAATAGGAATAAATTTAGTAATCTAGTTTTGGCTGTTAATGTGTTACGGTCTCAACTCGTTTTTTGTCAGATAATCCATACTCCATAAATTGATACATGTCTCCTGGAGGCTGATGTTCAGGAGATTGGTTCCAGCTAAAGGGTCCGTCTATCCAGCCCTGGAGGTCTTTGTGATGGAATCCCAGAGTATTTTTCAGACTGCCGGTGATGCGGAAATCAATTTCGTTTTTACCAATCCTCAGGTATGGACCTATATTGGCATTGCTTTGCCAGCCAATTATGTCAACCAAATTACCGTTAACCCATAATTCTGCCGAACTGCCTTTCCAGTCGCCAAAGGTGAATAGATATTCATCATCCACTTCAGGTAATTTGTTTACCGTGATTTCTTGTTTGTAAGAAACCTTGCCAGAATAGAATGGCCATCCTCGCTCAAGCCAGTATCCTGTTTTATCCGGTTTAGTTGGGATAATGCTAAATCCTTTCTTCTCAATCTTCAGGTCAAAGTCTCCCAGAATGTAGATCGGCATAATTTCAGCAAAAACTGACATTCTACTAGCTGAGAGAGTCACGGTGTTTTTACCTTCTGTGACATATTTTCCGATAGAGTAAACAGGGAAATGGCGATCGAGCCACCATTCTCCTGGTATTGGTTTTACATTTTCACCATTGATTTGAACTGACCATATCTCAGGACGTTCAGCAACCAATTTCAAAGAATTATTTTGTTCAACTGTTAGTTCTTCGGCTATATCAAAGGTGTACGACACTTTATTCCAGCTGCTTTCATCGAATTCATCCATTTCAACATAGGTCTGTTTAAACTGAATCTTGTGTTGCCAGGGGTTTCCGGTTGGAAGTTCTGACCACTCAAAAAGTTTGTACATAGCATTCATGAAATAGACATCCTCTTGTTTGAAGTCTTTTGTTTCTACATCCAGATAATCTATTGTTAAGATATTATCGCCAAGACGTGTTACTGATTTTGGTGATAGTAATGCTTGTGATTGATTCTCTCCTAAGCCTTTTTGAGTCAGGGCTGTACGATTGGTGTTGGATGACAGTAATAGCATGCTTCCTACTGGTGGGAGGTTGAGCTTGCATTGGATGTGCTTTTGATCACTTGTGTAGCTGAATTCGTGTAGTGAACCAGTTGTCAGGTCAAGCTCGTAAAGGAATTTACCTTGCCAGGATAACTGGATCTCAGCTGATTCAATTTCTGATGAATTTACTACAAACAGAAGCTCTCCATCATCTAAAATTCTTCTTTGATGGAAGACCAGATTAGGATTACCTTGAGTAGTTTTAAGAATGATTTCTTTCTGATTGAACCAGCTTGCGATTTCTTGATTAGATTGATAATCAATTCCTTCAAGAATGTTTTCGCTTAATGCTCCATCAATGTAATTTACTGAATCTGAAAGGACTAAAAGTTCAAGACTCAGTTCAGATTGATCTTTCAGAAGTTTTAATGTATTGGAATCAATATTCTCCATCCCCGGAGGAATGATGATTTTTGAATAGCTTCTTTCGCCGACCACCAATCCGTTTTTATCGGTTTTGCCAAATCTTTTTAAAACCTGTTCTGAACCCAGATCATACTCGAGTTGAGCAGCTTCTAGCGACATGATGAATTCTTTAAAAGCCACGGATAGATTTAATATTTCACTGTGAAAATCTGCATCTGCATGGTACATCCAGGCTGTTGTATTGGGCTGAAGTACCAGAACCTTGTTAATCTGTTGTCCTGCCGATAAGGCCATGCAGATTCTTGCCGTGTAGTCTCCTAAGAGTTTATGTTGATCCCACCAGGGCTCATGATAACTGAAAGTTGGGGGATAATCGAATTTTCGAACACCCTGCATGTTAAAGTAAGACAGGTGCTGATTTACGAAATTCACTCCCAAAACCACTTCCCAGTCAACGAGTCTCTTGAGATCTTTAAAGCTAACCTGCCATCCTGCGCCACCATAAGTCTCACTGAATCTTCTTGTTGCACCAGATTGATTAGCTGCGCTAGCCAATTCTCTGACGGCTCTGATATTTCCAAATTGCTGACACATTCCATCTTCACAAAGAACCCGACCGAGCATATCAACACCTGGCATTTGATGATACATGTAAAATGCTGCTTCATCATATCCCTCTCCCGGAACCGGCCAACCATGCTCCCAGTAATGTCCGGTCCATATTAATCCCTTTTCATCACAATATTTATTCCACGGAACGGCCCATCTGTCAAGGAATAGCTCCAGCATAAGTTCGTGATAGTTGTGCCGGATCTGCTTCCAGTTTCCGTATTCTTCAACAAGTGATATCAGATTGTCTTCCAGTTCATATCCCCATCTGAGACTGAACTGTTCAAACAGATCAGGAGTCCAACGCAATTGTGTGCCCGGTCCCTTAGCAGCAGGAAGATTTGGTTCATCAGTAAATACACCGGGTACTGTTTTTCCAAAATCTTCTCCAAAGTACTTCTCATATCCTTCCATCGTTGCTCTGATAAAAGTGTCGGTTACCCCGGGATAGAGGAGGTCAACGTAGGGGAAGCCGCCATACCACCATGATTCAGATCCGTAGGTTCTATGGAATACGTAATATTCGGGTGATGATTCCTTGTGGAGAATGGCTTCAATTACAAGTCCAAGACCTAAAGTGTCAGATAAATCGGATGTTTTAATCAATCCTAATCCTGTTCCATTCTGATAGGAGTCTGGAAATCTATCCTGCACATGACCACCGGCAAATCCGCTGGGATAACTGTTTTCATCATAAATCCACACCTTCATTCCCAATTCATTTCCCTTCTCTACAGCAAATTTAAAAAGACTATTCCAATCGTCAGACAAGTAGTCTGTTACAAGACCAGGTCTGGGGTGGACAAAAACGCCACCCAGACCTCCCAATTTGAATTGCTGTAGTTGAAACTCAATATCCTCCCTGTTGATCTTGTCATTCCAGTCCCATAAGGGAGCCGTGCGATACTCCACCGGTGGATCACTTATTAAATCCAGAACAGTTGCCAGGTTATTTACTTCTGATGGCTGATTATAGTTGCTTTGGCAGGCAAACAAATTCATCAGAACGATTATAGTGGAGAGAGTAAGAATTTTATACATGTTATTGACTAATTCGATTTGGTATTAAATGTAAGGATAAAGAACCTGAATTTGTACATTTGCCACCCAATAAGAGATGATACATGCCCTTAAAGATTTCAAGATTACTAATTGATTATCGTTCCCCTGATATACTCCATAAGTATCCCGGGCTTATAATGTTCCAGCATGGACTGGCATGGCTGATGACTCTCAGGTTCTGGCATGTATTAAAAACTCTTTCACAAATTCTAAGTCAAAAGGATTCCGGATTTGTATTCGTTGATGCCGGTTGTGGATCAGGTGAGATTCTCTTCCCTCTTATCCGGAGGTTTCCAAAGGCTTATTATTATGGAATCGATCTTAACGAAAATGCACTGGCAACATGTGAGAGGCATAAACAACATAAAGATATTGATAAACTTACTCTTAAGCTTGCCAGTATTGAAAATGTGGAGTTTGATCAGCAAGTTGATGTTATTGCATGTGTGTCAGTTTTGCAATACCTGTATGATCCTGGAAAGGGACTGCAAAACCTTGTCAGGTTTTTGAAGCATGATGGCAAATTGGTGGTTTACCTCCCGGTGAATAACAAAAGAATTCTTCCTGGATACAAAATGCTAAGGGAAAATTGGCTGAAGGACGTTTTGTATGACTCTTACAGAAAAACCAATAGTTTGAGTGAGAAGCAATTGAAAACAGCTATTGCTAAGATGGGTTTAACTATTGACGAAATTAACTATGTTTACGGCTTACCAGGTAAAGTGTCTTTTGAACTGATATCTTTCGGACAGCTATCTATACTGAAATTGCCGTGGATATTGGCCATAATCTTTGCCCTTGTCTATTTTCCGTTAATTATCTTGCCAGCATGGATCATGATGGCAATTGATTTGGCTGTGCGTCATAAGACCGGAAATGGACTGATACTAGTTGCGTCTAAAACAAATATTTGACTGCATGGACATTAGCATTAAGGAGGTTAGCAACAGGAGAGAGCTCAAAGCATATATTTTCCTGCCAGAAAAGGTGCATAAGGGTCAGGGTATTCTAAAGAAGCCGATTTAGTTGCATATAAAGTGGATATCCCAAAAGAGGACCCCGAAATCTATCAGAGGATCAGCGAGCGAACCATGAGAAACAA
Organism: Bacteroidota bacterium; assembly: GCA_034658635.1. Lineage (GTDB taxonomy): Bacteria > Bacteroidota > Bacteroidia > Bacteroidales > UBA12481 > JABHCC01. The sequence continues at coordinate 17,511 of JAYEFL010000418.1, forward strand.
TCCGCAGCTTCGTTTGCTGGAGTACACAAGTCGCAGAAAGCTGGGCAAAGAATACGCCGACAGCCATTTAGAACTTGAAACCAACACCCAGGTCAGGGCTGAAATGGAGAAGATGGGGGGAGTGGTTTATAAGAAGTGCAGGATATTTCAGAAGAGATTGACTCGGGGACTCGGGGACTCGGGGACTCGGTGACTCGGTGACTCTGTGACTCGGGAATTCAAACTTCCGGTCCCTGAGCGGAGTCGAAGAGTCGAAGGGTCGAAGGGTCGAAGCGCGGTACATTAAAGGCTTTTGATTTTTATTCCGAGGTAGAAGGTTCTTGGTTTTCCCGGGCCGTATATGTAATTGCTGTCTCTGTATTTTCCTGTGTCGAAATCTTTTTGGTAGGTATTAAGGATGTTTTGAATTCCGCCAAAGATTTCCAATTCAGTATCTACTCTGTTCATAGTCCATTTATAAGCTAATTTTGTATTCAGTTCGAAGAACTCTTCAGTTTGAACATAAACATCCTCTTCTGGTAATTCCGGAGATCCTGCATAATGTATCAGGAGCATCGGGCCTGTATAAACCCCTGATATTGAACCATTAAATCTGCTGTTTGGGGTCGCAATCAGTGTGAAGTATCCATACTGATCCGGTGTTTTCAGGAAGCGCTCATTGGCATCAAGATCACCAGAGTAAATTATTGGCTTATCATATGTGCTTGACTGGAGCGTAACTCCGGCTTCTAACTGGTAAAGCCTGTTATAATTGGCTCTTGCCTCCATGGTAATACCCTGAACTGTGGAAAATCCTGCATTACGTTTCTCGAATATCATTCCAAACTCGTCTTGACCAGCTTCTTCCATGACAAAAGCATCATCAAGTTTAGTGTAAAATCCTTCAAGAGTAAATCCATAAACATACTTTTCTTTTGGCATGTCATAATTTACTGAACCGCTGAGGCTTTGAGATCGCTCTTCATGGAGATATGGAGATAATACGACCCGCGAAACTCCACCACCGGCGAAAGCTATGTGCATATCTGAATCGAAAGCTTGCGGAGCACGAAATCCTTTTGCCCAGCTTAAACGAAACTGGGTATGTGTTTTTAACCGGTAAAGGAGAGATGCTCTGGGGTTAATCACTATATTCTCCAGTAAGTTATGTTTGTCTGCTCTGACTCCTGCTAAAAGAGTAAACGATGGACTTACAGCCCAGTCGCTCTGGAAAAAAGCGCCCAGATTACTCGTTGTTTGATCCAGTTTGTAATGATAGGCCTGGATCTCATCAAAAATATCATCATACACGTATTCAGCTCCAATGGTCAGGGTATTGATTCCAATTATCAGATCGTCCACTTTGTGATTTATCTGGGTTCCAATCTGATAAGTAGTATTTTTGGAGGTTCCATATGGAGGATTCAGGAAATGATTTATAAGATTAGTGGAATCCATATATGGTTTTTCAATAAGGTCAGGAATGATCCCTGTATAATGCCTTCTTATTGTCCTCTGTCCGGAACTGTATAATATGAACTGACTATTATGATCGTTGAAGTTTACTTCATAATCCAATCCACCCATTAAGATATTGTGTGTTCTTTCTTCAGATTGCTCTGCCTGATGAGCAGGAACCAGCATCTGGTCACCTCCTCGGCGAAATTCATACAGACTGCTGAAGTTTAATTCCAGCTTTTGATTTGGAGCTGGTTTAAGGAAGGCATTTAAGCCGAAAGAATTATTTGATAAAAGAGGCATTTCAGAAAAACCATCTCCATTATGATCGTATTCATCACGATTGCGATATGATGTATAAAGTGATATGCCGGCATTTCGTTTTTGAGATAAAACCGACAGACTGCCATTTACCATTTGATCTTGTGCCGAGCCATTGATCCATGAGTTTCTGCTTGAAACCTCGAAACTATTTTCCTTTGGAATTCGGGTGATTACGTTAACGGTTCCGCCAATAGCACTTGAGCCATAAAGGGCTGACCCGCCACCTCTGACTACTTCAATTTGTTGAATCATATTGGAAGGAATTTGCTCGAGCCCATACAGTCCTGTTAATGAACTAAATACGGGGCGTCCGTTTACAAGGATCTGAGAATATGATCCACCTAAACCATTCATCCTTAACTGAGAATAATTACATGTCTGACAATCTGTCTCTACTCTCAGTCCTGGCATAAAAGCTAAGCCATCAAGCAGGGTATTGGCATCTATCTTCTCAAATAATTTCCCCTCAAGTACATTAACGATGATTGGAGATTCTGTTTTCCTTTTGAAAGTTTTAGTGCCGGTCACAACAATCGCATCTATGCCCATTAACTCCTGCTCTAACTCGAAATTAACCTCAATAGTAAGCCCTTGTCGGATTGATATCGTCTTTTCAGCACTTTTGAAGCCAACCATTTGGGCAATTAAAATATGTTCACCTATTGGCAGGTTCACCATCATGTAGTGCCCGGTTTTATCGGTTGCGGTTCCTATTGCTGTACCCTTAATATGAATTGTAGCAAATGGCAGGTGTTCACCTTTTGATTGCACATCACCAAAGATATTGGCATCTGTCTTTTCGCTTTGTCCATAAGTTGGCAGAACTAATAATATGCTCGCTAAAATAATAATGGAAGAGTCTTTCAGTTTGTTTAAGGTCATGGCTTAGATAGTTTGTTATTGTGGTATACAAAGAAAGCATAGAAATGTTGTTATTTTTATGCCTTCTTAAATCGTATTATTATGAATCGTGCATTAATATTATGTTTTGCTATTATCTGGGGATTTTCATTAATAGCCCAGGAAAAGATTGAGCCAAATTGGGAATCAATTGATGCCCGTCCCATTCCTGAATGGTTTTCTGATGCAAAATTTGGAATTTTTATTCACTGGGGGCCGTATTCAGTCCCTGCCTGGACTCCGAAAGGAACTTATTCTGAATGGTATCAGTACTGGCTACAGAATAAGACACTATTTGGGAATGGAGATTTCTCAGGAAAAGAGGTAGTTGATTTTCATAATGCACGCTATGGAGAAGATTATTCATATTATAACTTCGGAAAGGAATTCAAGACTGAATTATTTGATGCTAAAGAATGGGCAGACTTGTTTGAAAGGGCTGGCGCTAAGTATATAGTTCCAACCACTAAGCATCATGATGGTTTTTGTTTATGGCCAAATGAAACGGCTAATAAGACCTGGGGCTTCCCCTGGAATAGTCTTGATATTGGTCCGAAGCGTGACCTGATCGGGGAATTGACAAAGGCTATTCGAAAAACTGATGTTAAAATGGGAATGTATTATTCGGTGTATGAGTGGTATAATCCCTTGTATACTACTGATTTGGGTAGGTATGTTGATGAGCATTTCCATCCGCAATTTAAGGATTTGATAACAAGATATAAACCGGATTTGATTTTTGCTGACGGAGAATGGAGTCATACTGCTGAAGAGTGGAAGTCTCAGGAATTATTGGCATGGTTGTTTAATGAAGGCGGATGTGGAGATGATCTGGTGATTAACGATCGATGGGGAAAAGGAATTCGCTTTAATCATGCCGGTTATTATACTGCGGAGTATGATCCAACTTATGAAGGTGATCACCCATGGGAAGAATGTCGTGGAATGGGATTCTCTTTTGGTTACAACCGGGCTGAGGATGCCTGGGATTATAATACGCCTCAGACTCTGGTTCTTTTGTTGGTTGACGTTGTAAGTAGGGGAGGGAATCTCTTACTCGATATCGGTCCTGATGCGGATGGGAAGATTCCTCCTATCATGCAAGACAGGCTACTGGCAATAGGGGATTGGCTGAAAGTGAATGGTGAAGCAATTTATGGGACAAGGAAATATGAAAGAACCTGTCAATGGAGTGAGGGGCGATTGGATCATCCCAAAGAAGGCAGTCATTATACTTCTGCTACTTACGTTTTGAAGCAAACTGTCGATCCTGATCCGGGATTTGCCGTAAAGGAAGTTTTCTTCACACAAAAGCCAGGTGCTGTTTATTGCATTCTTCCGGAGTATCCGAAAGAAAGTGTTGTAATCAGGGATATTCATCCATCATCTTCGGCCAGGATTACTATGTTAGGTTACGATAAGGTTTTGAACTGGGCGCGAACCAAAGATGGAATCAGGGTGGAAGTGCCGGCTTTGATACCGGGTGAGATTCCTTGTCAACATGCGTGGACGATTAAGATAGGGGAGTAGTTTATCGTCTTTCGTCTTTCGTCACTCTGCGTCACTCTGCGTCACTCTGCGTCACTTTGCGTCACTCCCAACTCTTTTCCCTATCTTTGATTCCCTCAAACAAAGTCTGTGCAATCATGAGAGGATTATCAATATTGTTGTGTCTGATGCTATCCGGAACTGCTGCTATAGCTCAAAATACTAAGATTCTCACTGCCTGGAATTCAATGAAGCAAAATTATAATGATTTGGAGAAGGCAAAGGAAGCTATTGATGCGGCAGCAATACATCCAAAGACTCAGGATAGGGCTAAAACCTGGTATCTTAGAGGTAATTGTTATCACAAACAGTATCAAAGTACTAATGCTAAGTTTAAAAATCTGGATCCAAATCCCTTAAAAGAGGCCTACCTGTCTTATGTTATGGCAAAGAATCTGGATACAAAGCATACCTACGATGACATAGAATTCAAACTGGCATTGATTGGAACCGAAATATTCAATAAGGCTTCTGCGGAGTTTGAGCAGAAGAAATTCAGGAAGGCCTTAGAATCGTTTGAAATGGTTATGGATATAGGTGCATTGCCCTGGATAAATAAGGTTGATACAGGAGCTGTTTTTTATGCCGCCATTGCAGCTGATCAGGCAGGATTATATGATAAGGCTTTATCTTATTATGCCAGAACGATTGATTTGAAAATTAGTGGGAGTGATGTGTATCATTATGTTGCGGAGGTTTTAATGGCAAAAGGTGATACTGTACAAGCAATAAAGTCATATAAAGACGGTATTATTGACTATCCTGATGATAATGGATACCTATATATCATGCTTATTAACCACTATTTGCGACGAGAAGAACCAGAAAAAGTTGCAGAATATGTTGAGCCAGCTGTAAAGAAGTATCCCAAAAATGCCTCCTTGTGGAACGTATATGGCCTAGCCTTTGAAGGTACTGATCAGCCAAAAGCAGTTACCGGATTCATTAATGCCATTGGGCAGGATTCGACCTTTTTTGAGCCTTTTTATAACCTTGGGACCTTGTATTATAACCAGGGTGTAGATGCCAATAGTGTTGCAATGGTAATTCCGCTTGAAAAAAAAGCAGAGTACAATAGTGCTATCACCAGAAGGAATGAGTTTTTTGAGATGGCGTTGCCTTATTATGAAAGAGCTGTGGATATCGATAGCAATAGTGGTGATTTACTCATTGCTCTGAAGGAAATCTATATTCGCCTTCAAATGCCAGAGAAATTGGCTGATGTGACCATGTTAATTGATGAGCTGCGGTAAGCTTACCCTTTTGATCTGATTGCTTTTTTCGTACTTTCGTTTGTCCCCCCTGAATTAAACCTACTCGTAATGAATAGATTATCAGTATTGTTATGTGTGCTGCTGGCAGGTGATGGGGATTCGGGACTTGGGACTTGGGACTCGGGACTCGGGACTCGGGACTCGGGAGATTTGTTCTACTATTTGATAATTCAGGGCTTTTTTGTAAATTTAGGTGACGAACCACTAAAACTTATTCCTGATTTCATGCTTTTTGAAATGCTGTTTGCAGATGTCAATAATACTTAAACTCCATGGCAAGTAAT
>JAYEFL010000419.1:0-6664 GCA_034658635.1 Bacteroidota bacterium
AATACAAGTGAAAAATAATAAGCCTATAATAGTTATTGGTGGTGGGATGGCTGGGATTACTGCTGCTGTTGAGGCGGCTGAGGCCGGAGTGTCTGTTATTTTGCTTGAGAGCCTTCCCTATCTTGGTGGTAATGCTATTGCCATGAACCGGTATTTTCCTAAAATGTGTCCGCCTTATTGTGGAATGGAGATTAATTTTCGACGGATTAAGGATAATCCGCTGATTCGTTTTTTTGTTTCGACTAAATTGACTGCCATTGAGCAGATGGATGCAGGCTTTAAGGTTATTCTTGAATCTTCTCCCGAATATGTCAATGACAACTGTACACTATGTGGGGACTGCTCAGCAGTGTGCCCGGTTGAACAAGCTGATGCCTTCAACCAGTTCATGTCAAAGAAAAAAGCCATTGACCATCCACATGATCTGGCATATCCTGAAAAATATTATCTGGATGAAAGTTTTTGTATTAAAGCTGAATGCTCCAAATGTATGGAGGCGTGCAGTTATAATGCTATTGATTTGAAAGCAGAATCGCAGACTAATGAGTTTGAGGTACAATCGATTATCCTGGCAACCGGATGGCAGAGTTTTGATCCCATAGCCATGCCTGAGTATTCCTTCGGCAATCATCCGGATATTCTCACTAGCCTGATGATGGAGAGGATGAGTGCACCTAACGGGCCAACAGCCGGTAAAATCAGATGTCAAGCTGGTGATTGTCCTCCGGAAACAATCGCTTTTATCCAGTGTGCAGGCTCTCGTGACGAGAAACATCTACCGTATTGTTCAGGTGTTTGTTGTTCGGCCAGTTTGAAACAAGCCCTGCATGCCGTAGAAGTGCTGCCGGATGTTGAGGTGAGCATTCATTACATCGATTTACGCGTAACAGGACGAAATGAAGATTTTTTAAGAAAGGCAGAAAACCATCCAAGAATAAAACTAATCAAAGGAAAAGTAACAAAAGTGAATTCGGATGATGGAACCAGTCTGAAACTAACAGCAGAGCATATTGATTCCGGGAAAAAAATAACATCATCAGCAAACCTGGTAGTACTGGCAACAGGAGTAATCCCAAACAAAAATCCGGTAGTAGACCTATTGCCAGAAAACAGATCATTCATGAACCCAACAAGTCTGCCAAAAGGTATCTACCTGGCAGGCTCAGCTCTGCAAGCAATGGATGTTTCATCGTCAGTAAAAAGCGCCACAGCAGCGGTCTTATTAGGAGTATCCGACTCCCAAATCCCGAATAACGAATGACGAATGACGAAAGACGAAATATTAAAGTCTTCATCTGTTCCGGCTGCGGAATCGGAGAGAGTCTTGATTGCGGTAAACTGGAATCTCTGGCACGCGATAATTCAGGAGTTAGCGAAGTCATTATTCATGAACGACTATGTCAGACTGATGGTCTCAAACTTATCCAAAAGGAAATAGCAAAAAATGAATCCTCACAATTATTGATAGCAGCCTGTTCTCCGCGTGCCAAAACCAGGGAGTTTAGTTTTAATCCATCCATCCAGATCGAAAGAGTTAATTTACGTGAACAAGTTGTTTATTGTCAACCGCCTCAGAACGAGGACACTCAAATGATGGCAGAGGATTACATCAGGATGGGATTAGCGAAATTAGAGTTTACCAGTATTCCTGTCCCTTTTATCCCTGAAATAACATACTCTGACATTCTGGTAATTGGTGGCGGCATCACCGGTCTCACAGCTGCACTGGATGCTGCCCGTACAGGTTATTCTATAATTCTGGTAGAAAAGGACGAAAGATTAGGTGGATTTTTAAATCTCTTAAGTCGAAAGCTTCCGGATCAGGCGCCTTGGACTCAAGAACAGGAAATATCACTGGAAGACACTATTCGAAAGATCATAAAGCATCCCGGCATCCAGATAATGACCTCCACAAATATCACTTCCATAAGCGGACAACCAGGTGAATTTTCAGTGAGCATTGAGCATAATAGTTATCCTGATAACTTCAATGTTGGATCTATAGTGGTAGCAACTGGCTGGAAACCATACGACGCCAATAAATTGGAGCATCTGGGATATGGATCTTCACCAGATGTCATTACTTCGGTGGATCTTGAAACTACTCTGAAATCGGGTATCCTGCAAAGACCATCCACCAGGGAATCACCCAAATCAGTTCTTTTCGTTCAATGTGCTGGATCGAGGGATGAAGAACACCTGCCCTACTGTTCAAATGTATGCTGTGGCACCTCTCTGAAGCAGGCCAGAATGATCAGAGAACTGTTTCCTGATTGCAATGTTTTCGTCATCTACCGGGATATCCGGATGCCGGGAATGCTTGAACAGTATTACAAGGAGGTGCAAAAAGATAGTAGAATATTTTTGACAAAGGGAACTCTCAGAGAGATTCATACCAATGGCGAGCAAGTTATGGTTGACATCTCTGACACTCTGATAAACGATGAGATATCCATCCCGGTTGATATGGTCGTTCTCGCAACCGGAATGGTTCCTAATAACACTGAAACCATTCACCTGAATTACCGTCAGGGACCAGGATTACCTATTCATAAGTACGACTTCCCGGATTCTCATTTCATCTGTTTTCCATATGAGACCCAACGAACCGGCATCTATGCAGCAGGGGCTGTACGGGCACCAATGAATATTAGTGATTCCATTACTGATGCCCGGGGAGCGGCGATGAAAGCCATACAGGCGATTGAGTCAGTAAAAAAAGGCCGGGCTGTGCATCCACGATCAGGTGACATGAGCTATCCACAGCTATACATGCAGCGCTGTACCGACTGTAAACGATGTACAGAAGAATGTCCATTCGGTGCCTACGATGAAACTGAGAAAGGGACTCCCCTGCCCAATCCAACCCGTTGCAGGCGTTGTGGTATCTGCATGGGATCTTGTCCGGAAAGAATTATTAGCTTCGAAGATTTTTCTATCCAGTCTGTTTCAGCGATGATCAAATCGATTGAGGTTCCCGATGAATTTGAGGAAAAACCCAGGGTGCTGGCATTTGTATGCGAGAATGATGCCTACCCTGCAATTGATATGGCCGGATTACGAAAATTGAGTTATAGCCCGTATGTCAGGATTATTCCAGTAAGATGCATCGGATCGATTAACAAGGTTTGGATATCAGATGCCCTGTCGCAGGGATTTGATGGCGTACTGCAAATAGGTTGCAAACCCGGTGATGATTACCAATGCCATTTCATACAGGGCAGTGAGCTCACCAAAATCAGGGGCGAAAACATACAAGAAACTCTACAAACGATGATGCTTGAACCTGAGCGGATCCGTACTGAGTTTGTTGAAATAAATGAATTTGACAGGATTCCTGAGATAATCAATAACTATCTGGAAGAGATTGAGTTGATCGGACCAAATCCATTTAAGGAAGTGTAATATGGAACGAACAAACTCATTGCACATACAACCTGATCTTCAATTCATTGACTTCGTCAGAAAGACAAGTGGTTCTGACCTGTCAACATGCATGCAATGTGGCAGTTGTACAGCAGTATGCGAATTGTCACCAGAGGTTGAACCTTATCCACGCAAAGAAATGATTTGGGCAGCCTGGGGGTTGAAAGACCAGTTAATGACTGATCCTGATATCTGGCTTTGCTACAATTGCGGCGATTGCACAAGCACTTGTCCTCGTGATGTAAAACCCGGGGATGTTCTGGCAGCGATCCGTCAGGCTACCTGGATGCATTTCAGTCGCCCACGATTCTTGAGCAAGTGGCTCAGTTCACCCAAATATTTACCATTACTGCTATTGCTACCTGCCTTAATCATTGCCGGAATCATCGCTTTGGCCGGCACTTTATCAATCCCCGAAGGCCCGGTAAATTATTCAGCATTCTTCCCACATGCCTGGCTTAATGGATCATTCTCTGTTTTTGTTTTGATATTATTTATTACAAATTGGATAGGAATTCGAAAATTCTCTAAGAATCTCAATCACTTTACAAATCGAAATAAATCTGGATTCTGGTCAGGCCTCAAAGAAATAATCCTGCACAATCGCTTCAGAAAATGCGAGGTCAACAAATCACGTAACATTGCACACATGCTGGTATTTGGCGGATTTGTAATGCTATTAATCGTTACCCTGTTTGCCATTCTTTCAGTTGTACTAAAACAGTATCCCCTCCACTTCTGGCACCCAATAAAGATACTGGGAAATCTGGCAGGACTGGGAATGATGGCTGGTCTGGCTCTGATGGCTATGAACAGACTAAAAGCCAGTAATCCAGAACAATCCGGACACTTTACCGACTGGTTTTTTCTTATCAGTATGTTTCTTCTGGCCTTATCAGGGATGCTGGTTGAAGTTGCCAGGTTCGGCAACTGGCAAATAGCCTATCATCTGTATTTTATCCATTTGGTTCTGGTGTGGCAGATTGTTTTTTATCTACCCTTTAGCAAATTCGGTCATATGATATATCGAACCATTGCCATATTAAAATCTTAAAAGTGCCTTTACAGGTAAATGATCTGAATATCCACCATGGTATTTACTCCCACCGTAGGTTTTATTTGGACGGAAATCCTTGTATTTCGGATTATAGAAGAGCATCCAGGGGAATGATACTACTTTAAAGTTTAACAGTTTAACGGGGGGAGGGTTTAACAGTTTAACCGTTGAATGGTTTAATAGGTTTTGGGTTGCTAGTATTTGATCGAACATTAGCCATTTGCCTCGATAATTGGTGCTTCCTGATTTGGCGTAATGTATATCCCAGCTCAGATTTACCAGAGGATTATCTGGATTCCCTTTTTGATCCAATACTCTATAAACTGGCGGGCTGTCAGGTGTGCAATTCATGTCGCCCATAGATAATACCATTGCCTCAGATTCTTTTGCCAGAAGATTATCAAGATGTTTGCACAGTGTTTTTGCAGCATCAAAGCGTTTGACCTGAGAAGCCTTCATCCCTTCCTTTCTTGAAGGCCAATGATTGACATAAAAATGCAGGGGAGAATAATCCTTGTGATTTAATTGAACATAAAGGATGTCTCTTGTTTTATCTCTTGGATTTGAAGAAAAGTGGATTGGTAGATTGGTGAATTCACTAATTTGGAAGAGGTCTTTTCTGTATAACATAGCTACATCAATTCCTCGTCTATCCGGCGAATCAATATGCACAATTCCAACTTCATCCTCCGTTAACCCCAGAACAGTTACCAGATCTTCCAAAACTTTGCGATTCTCAATTTCTGCCAAACCCACAATTCCTGGCATCGGATCTTCCACCTCTTTCAAAACCCGCGCAATTCTTTGTAGCTTTAACACATACCTTTTTTGATGCCATTTCAACGCTGAACCAGGTAAAAAAGCATTGTCATTAGTTAATGGATCATCAAGGGTATCGAAGAGGTTTTCGACGTTGTAGAAGAGCACGGTGGTTTCCATGGAGCGAAGGTAAGGAAAACATGGGGAGAAAACGTGACGCGGGAGTGACGCGGGAGTGACGCGGGAGTGAAGCAAACTTCTCTGAAAACTAGTACAGACACACGGCCGTGTGTCTCTTCCGAATGACGAATGACGAATGACGATAAAAAAAAATGACAAAAATAATTACCACAGCAACTATCCTCATCTTCCTCTTCCATCTGGTACAAGCCCAGGAGAAATCCTTTGCTGATGGCTGGGAATACGTTGGCATAGCAGTTGAAGAACCGGGATATACAATTTGGGGATCATCTCCGATCGTGGATGATGATGGTCGGGTTCATCTTTTTGTTGCACGTTGGCCGGGTGAACTTAAGGTTGATCCGGGTTGGAGGTCGCATAGTGAGATTGCACATTATGTGGGTCAATCACCTGAAGGTCCGTTTGAGTTTTCTGATATCGCACTGGTCGGAAGGGGCAACGGCCACTGGGATGCTTTTGGTCCTCATAATCCGGCCATCCATAAGGTAGGTGACATTTATTATTTGCTGTACATTGCAAATGACAACCCAAATCAGCCACCACATCCTGCTAATCAACAAATAGGTTTAGCAAAATCTACAAGCCTGTATGGCCCCTGGGAACGAATTCACGGAAACGGACTCATTCTTAGTCCGCCAAACAATCCGAAATATTGGAATTTCAATGCCGCTAATGGAGTTAATAATCCTGCATTACTACAACATCCGGATGGAGGCATCTTTCTCTACTTTAAATCACAAGGGGGCAAAATGGGCTTGGCTATTGCCGAAAATATTGAAGGGCCATACGTTCAGCTCCCCTACCCGGTCACCTATAATGATCGGAGTGTAGAAGATGGTTACGCATTCATGATGGGCGATCAGTTTTGTTTGTTAACCACTGATAATCACGGCATGCTTGAAAAAGGTGGTGGTATTCTTTGGAGCTCTGATGACGGCATCCGGTTTACTCGTGCTGAAAAAGGATTCCATCCGGTAAACAAATACATCGAATCATCCAAATTACAAGACCGTGTCAGGCACTACGGAGGCAACATTGTCAAATTCGAACGCCCACAAGTTTTATTGATAAACGATAAACCAGCATATATGTATGCGCCCAGTGGGTATCATTTTTTTGGGGCTGATGCCACGGCTAGCTACGTACTAAGGAGAAGGAAAGGGGGGGGATCGTGACGCGGGAGTGACGCGAACGTGACGCAAACGTGAGGCAAACGTGACG
>JAYEFL010000420.1:0-6660 GCA_034658635.1 Bacteroidota bacterium
CAAACTTGTCTCAAGAATATTTGCAGTTATTGAACGAGGAACACCATATGTGGAGATAATGAAATTTGCAGCATAAAAACATTAAAATATATTTGCTTTTATCTTAGAATACGCCGGGATGACACCGCTCCCTGACTGTAGCACCACATTACATGATAGAGTTCCCAAATGATCACACTCAAATACTCCGAATTAGTTCAGTTTTTGGCATCAGTTTTTCCAATTAGCCAGTTTAAATTGAATAGCCCTCTGCCCAGAATCTTTCAAGAAATATCCGATAGGGTACAATTCGAATATTATCTACAATTCTCTCTGTCGGTTCATTGCACACTACCAAGGCATATTTTGGCTGAAACTCATCTCTGAATGACCGGATCGGACGGAGATCCTTGAGATTTATCTGGCTTTTCCCCTTTACTTCAATTGCTATTTTTCCGTTACCAAGAATAAAATCGACCTCAAAGCCCGACTTTGTACGCCAAAATTCTATCTCAAAGTCCTTTTCTTTATATGATCTGTAAGCCAGAAGCTCTAACAATATGAAGTGCTCAAAGGCTTTTCCAAATAATTCTCCCTTTTCCTCGCTTAGAATTCGTTTCGTCACTACACCTGCAACACCGGTATCAAACAAATAAAACTTGGGTGAACGGGTTATTACTTGTCGGCTTTGTCTTTTCTTAAAGGGATGCACAAAAACGCCCATCAGGGTATCGACAAGGATTTGATAGTACTCTCTAACAGTCTTGGAATCGATTCCACAGTCTCTGGAGACATTTAAGAAATTGGTCAATTCGCCATGCGAGTATGTCATTGAATCAAAAAATCTTGAGAATGCTGGCAAGTTTCTCACCAAACCTTCAGCAAATATCTCTTCTTTTATATAATCCTGAACATATGCTTTCAAGGATCGCCTGGCATCTTTTTGCAGATAATGAGACGGAATCATTCCCTTGTTCAAAACATCCAATAAGGCATAATTATCCAATTCCGCCGTCACAAACGGGAACATTTCAAACCGCCATGCTCTACCGCCAAGCAAATTAGCTCTTCCTCGTTTTAGTTTTCGGGCACTTGATCCACAAAGAATAAAACTAAGCCCCCGATTCTCAATCAACCAATGCACCTCATCCAACACCATGGGTACTTTTTGGACTTCATCCAAAATAATTGGATGATGGAGTTGCTCTTCAGCAGCAGCTGCTATTTGTTCACGTAACAAAGACGGACTGTTAGAAAATGCCAGGAATCTATCAGTTTGTAAAAAATCAAAAACCAAACTATCAGGAAATCTTTGCCTGAGGAAAGTCGTTTTTCCGGTTTTCCTTGGTCCCCAAAGAAAAGCAGACTGTCCAGGCGGTAATTCAACTTGCAATAATCTGTCTATTTTATCCATCATACTCCGAATTTAGACAACTTTTTCGGAATATACTCCGAAACAGTTAATATTTTCTACCCTGTTTTTTCCATTTCTCTCAAGAAATGCATCTATACTAATAAACCAAATTGCATAACAATGATAAAAATATTAAATTTGTTCTTATTCAAGTACATAATTAAGAACATGATTGCAGCAAATTTTACCGAATTCAGGAATAACCTGAAAAAATATCTGGATGCCGTTGAGGAAGATGAGGACACATTGATTGTTACTCGCTCAAAAGGTCGGGGAGCAGTTGTGATTTCTTTGTCTGAGTATAATTCCTGGAAGGAAACGGAGTATCTGCTAAGTTCAAAGGCAAACGCTGAAGCATTACGGCAATCGGAGAAGGAATTTGAAGAAGGAAAATTTATTGAATTTATTCTTCCAGATGATGAAGATTAGCTTCAGTCCAAAGGCATGGGGTCATTATACCACCTGGCAAATGGAGGACAAATCCAAGATTAAAAAGATTAATCATTTGTTAAAGGAAATCCAAAGATCTCCATTTACCGGAACTGGCAAACCAGAGCCTTTAAAACATCGACTTTCTGGCCGCTGGTCAAGAAAAATTGACACTGAGCATCGTCTGGTTTATCAAGTATTGGACGATGAAATTCGTATCCATAGTTGCCGTTATCATTATGATCCATGAGAAGGCTTTATGCTTAGTAATATGTAAACCAAGCCGTAGCTCTACATTTCCTATCAGCCCTAATCCGAACCCAATTAGCAGAAAACCCCTCTTCAAACTCAACTGTGGCCCCTTCCCCTGAATTAACCTGAATCACCTGAATTAACCTGAATTCACCCTCGCCAACAAAATCAGCCAAAAGCTCAAATGTTACTGTTTCCTGTGAATCATGACTTAAAAACAGCGTCTTTTCATCAAACCCAAGCATCAGATAAGGATCAGAAAGCTCCCCTGCTTTCACTCTGCTATTGTTCCACGGACCACCTGTTCCGCTTGCTCTGCCAAAACTCCATAAATCATCTATAGTACCAAGCCATAATCCTGTACCAAGATCCGGATCATTAACATAATGGCCATCAGGTTCAGCCGTGGTTCTCGTTCCACTAATCACCATCATTCCTCTCCAGGAGCAGAAATCTATGATCATCCGGTTGTGAGTTGTAATTGGCTTTATCTTTTTTATCCCACCTGAAATATCCCGGGGTAATTCGTAAAATATTCCTCCAGCATTCATCAGGCTGCGTTCTGTGGCGACCTCCCGAATAACTCTCTGTGGATAACGGGCATACCAATTATCATATCCACCTGTCCCCCAGGGCAATCTCCATTTGAGTCCGTCTTCATCGGTATAATAAACAGATACAGAATCAGTTCCTACTAGCCCTCTTTGCGGGAATAGCTTCCCTTTTACCGCAATAGCCTCCTCATCGTAGGGCTGGTATCCAAATTCCAGTTTCTCATTCAGAGTATAATATTGATCCATTCCGGTACCGAAAATAGTGAGATCACCACTATTGCCATCCGGTCGCAACCATCCTCCTTTGATTTGCTCAGATCCGATATTTGGAAGCGACTGAAATACCTCCGGATCGGAGGGATTATAGGACATTTCTGTCATGTGCAAGTGAACAGATAAGTTTTCCAATCCGTTATCCGATGAAATCCTGATCCACTCAGTATCTTCTTCCAATTCGAAAATACGATACACGGATTCTCCCGGATTAAACGACTCCGTCTTCCATATCTCCCAATTGGGTTCTCCTGGTTTTTGTCGCTCAATCTGAAGGTTAAAAGCTATACCTGCATCTCCGAAAGCAGCCAGCATCAGACGATCAAAGCCTCCTGTTAAGAAAGGATCTGATTCCTCGAAAGCCTTTACTGACTCATTCATCCACAGATGTCCGTATGCATTCTTCGGACCAAAATCATCCAGTTGATCCGGATTAATGAACCAGAAATTTGATTGTGGTTGTCCGACCAAGGCATTATCAAACATGGAAGCATCATCACAGCCGAATACCAGCATTCCCTGCCAGGGTGTAAAATCAGGAATAATTTTGAGGTAGGATGAATACGGACGAATACCAGAATTATGTTTGCTTGAGAAATCTGGAGGGAAAGCCCAAAACATCCCATGCATGGTCATAAGCCAATCTTGCTGTCCGATATTCCGGATCCTCGGCCATTCAGTGTGCCAGCCATGTGCTCCGTCATAGGTAAAGCTGGCTTTTGGCAAACGATAAGTGAACCATTCACCATTTTCACGTAATTTCAGGATAAGGGATTTCTTGTCCCAGCCAATCGACCAGATCGGATCATCTGAATGCTCATTTCCGTACAAACCACCAGGACCAGTAACTTCTGTAAATTGCTTTCTTTCAATTACTTTCCAGTTTTGCCCATCCCATTCAGATAAGGAACCAGATTCAGGTGTTGAACGCCAATGATATTCGCCATTATTGGCTACCACCAGACGATTTTGGGAAGAATAGGCCCCTTTCCCGTGATATCCGGGCAGTAAAGGACCAGCCACATCCCGTGGCACCATCATATTTCCATCCTTATAGATTTCTGCTACCTCCAAAGAGTAAACATCCACCTCGTATACTCCCTCCTCCATAGTATAGAAATACACTTTATTAGCAGGATCAGTAAGGTGGCGCGCAGTAGCAGTCAAACGTCCAGGCATATCCTCAATAGGAATCACCCTCACCTCCCCATTTTCTTTAATAAAATACGGACCAATAATCAGTTGTCGGGATTCTTTATGAATCATCCGGTTAGCCGGAGTACCTCCAACACTAAGTGGATGAATCTCCATCTTCCCCTTTTTATCGATCACATAAAGCTTATCGGAACTCCCTTCAGGTCTGTGAGCAGAATAGGTAATAGCATATAGCTTATCCCCCCAGGCAACAACAGCACCAATACCAGTTTCACCGGGTTTTTCTTTGGCATGATTCTCATTAAAAACAGTCAAATGAGGATAAATCCCAGATACAGACTGCTGCTCAAAAACCTGAGCCCCGAACCTTGAGCCCTCAGCCTTGAGCCTTATACCCTCAGCCTTATCTATAACCGAATAATAAACAAATCTCAACCCAAATCCCAGAAAAATAACAACAACAATAACAACAAGTGCCTGATATCTCTTTTTCATTTTTACAATTCAACAGGTTCAACCTCAGACAATAACGTATTAGTTTTAACCTCAATAACATTAGCAACAGAAGAAGATAGTGTTCCTGACAAAGTGAAGATCCACATATTACCATCCACCTTATGCGTCACCTTCGCGTCACTTTTTGCGTCACTCCCTGCGTCACTCCCTGCGTCACTCAAAAGCTTCACCTTCCTCACCCTAACTCCATCCAAAGCAGGAACAACAATTTCTTCCCCCTCACCCATAATATGCAAGAAAAAGCTCTTCCCTTTGTAAGTGCAAGCCACTTCATTATTTGGCAAATAAGGCCCCCCGCGAGTTCCATACACCGCCTTGCCATTCACTTCTAACCAGGCACCAATCTCTTTCAGCACTTCCACCTGCCGTGGCTCAATCTGTCCGTCGGGCATCGGTCCTACATTAAGTAGTAAGTTCCCATCTCCTCCAATCGTTTTAATCAGAGTATGGATACATTCTTCAGCTGATTTCATTTTATCGTCAGGTTTCCACGCCCATTGTTTACAAATGGTGATACAAGATTCCCATGGGATAGTATGAAAGCTACCGACTTTCTGCTCCGGGGTTCCAAAATCACCAGCATACTCATTACCTTTTGTCATGCCATGCTTTCCTGCTCGTCCTTTATCAACCCGGTTATTTATGAGCAATTCATCGTTCTGATCACGACAATACTGGTATAGCTCCATTCCCATTTCATGCGTCCATGATTTCTCCCATTCCCCGTCAAACCAAAGGATGTTTGCATTGTACTTAGAAATCAACTCACCAACCTGGTCAAACAAAAATTGTTTATAGATATCCATATCGGAGCCTTCAACAGGACGAGGATCATAGCGATAGCGTGTGGTGTAATCCGGGTGATACCAATCAAGGACAGAATAATATGTACCAAACATAACTCCTTGATCCTCACAAGCTAACTGCAATTCCTTCATAAGGTCACGTTTGATCGGAGTATTCATAATGTCATATTCAGTATACTCTGAATCGAATATAGAAAACCCGTCATGATGCTTTGAAGTGATCACGAAATACTTCATCCCGGCTTCTTTTGCAATCGCAATCCATTCATCCGCATCGAAATTCACAGGATTAAATTTAAGGTATAATGAATCATATGTGTTGACAGGAATCTCCCTGCCACGTGACCAGCCAATTTCTGTTCCTTTCAAAGCCACCGGGCCCCAATGGACAAACATTCCGAAGCGCATGTCTTGCCAGGCTTCGAGGGCATCGACGTTGGTTGTCAGGTTGGGGTTTGCTTCTCCGCCGCCGGAGGTTGGGGCTTTTGTTGTGGGTTGGGTGCAGGCGGCTAGGAGAGTGACGCATAGAGTGACGCAAAAGTGACGCGAGAGTGACGCTAGAGTGACGCGGGAGTGATTTTTTTTAAGATTATTTTCCATTTTCGGGTTTGGTTTGCATCTATATAATAAACTGGTTCTTTATGATTTATCGAAAGCTTGAAGTGTACAAACAATCTATTGAATTTGTTGCTGAAATTTACAATTTAACACATTCATTTCCAAAATCTGAATTATTTGGAATAACTTCTCAAATCAGAAGAGCTGCTGTTTCGATTCCTCTCAATATTGCTGAGGGGTCAGCCAAAAGCTCACAAAAAGACTATGCACGATTTCTGCAGATAGCCTTAGGCTCAGCAACGGAGATTGAAGCAATCTTTGATATAATTATCCGAATCAATTACCTACAAAAGAATCAAATTTCTGACTGTTCATTTGCCTTATTCAAAATCCGAAAAATGCTTCAATCAATGATCAACCAAAGAAAATAGAATCTCAGCGTCACTTTTGCGTCACTCCGTGCGTCACTCCTTGCGTCACTTTTGCGTCACTCATTGCGTCACTCCCGCGTCACTCCTTGCGTCACTTTTGCGTCACTCATTGCGTCACTCCCGCGTCACTCCTTGCGTCACTCCCGCGTCACTCCTTGCGTCACTCCCGCGTCACTCCTTGCGTCACTCCCGCGTCACTCCTTGCGTCACTCCCGCGTCACTCCTGCTCCACCCCTATCTCCCCCACAGAAGCAAAAAACTCCCCATTCACCTCATCCAAAGCAACAAATTTC
>JAYEFL010000421.1:0-23193 GCA_034658635.1 Bacteroidota bacterium
CGTGGTACGGTGGGTAGGGGCGGTTGGTGGTACCCAGGGTGGGGGCCGATGCGGGAGGCGGCCCCTACGTCATCAATACCATGCCACCAGCGGTATCCTTCGGCCGATCCCAAATGCTTTTGAACTGATTCTCAATATCGGAGGGGCCTGAAACCTCTTGTATTCACTACGATTAACCAGGCTAACTACTTTCTTCACAAGATTCTCTGCAAATCCTTGTTTTACAATATCCTGGACAGATAGTCGCTGTTCAATATATCCGTAGAGAATCCGATCCAGGATGTCATAATCAGGCAGAGAGTCAGAATCCTTTTGATCGGGCCTGAGCTCTGCAGATGGCGCTTTATCAATTATGTTTTGAGGAATGACTTCTTTCTGTAGATTAATGAACTCTGACAATAGATAAACGTCTGTTTTATATAGATCACCTAAAACAGACAAACCTCCACTCATATCCCCATACAAAGTGGAGTAACCAACTGCTGTTTCGCTCTTATTGGAAGTGTTTAATAAAATATGCCCTTTTTTGTTGGATAACGCCATGAGTAAGACCCCTCGTGCACGAGCCTGAATATTCTCTTCTGCAAGTCCGGGTTCATATCCGGCAAACAATTCAGAAAGCTGATTTTCAAATACATCCACAATTGGTTGTATAGAGAGTGTGGATGATTCAATATTAAGATTCCTGAGCAATTCAAGCGAGTCACTAATAGAATGATCCGAAGAATATTTTGATGGGAGCAACAAGGCGTGGATATTTTCTGGCCCAAGAGCCTCCGCTGCTAAAACTAATGTGAGAGCTGAATCAATACCACCTGACAATCCCAGAGTTGCCCGGGAAAACCCCATTTTACTGAAGTAGTCTTTTATCCCGAATATCAATGCTTTACGAATCATTCCGAGGCGATATTCCTCGCTTAGCTTTGGCTGTAGAGAATTATGCAGCATCTCTGTCTTGTCTGAGACATTCTCAAGCGCATCAAGTTCGTAAACACAAACACCCTCTTCAAAAGCCCCGAATGAATCATGAATCTCTCCACGGGCACTCACAGCCATCGATCCTCCATCAAATATCAATTCCGTATTAGCTCCAACCTGATTCGCGTAAAATAATGGCAATCCAAATCTTTTGGCATTCTGACTCATCACCTCCTGACGAGCACTGAGCTTATTTGCTGCAAAAGGAGAAGCAGAAATGTTCAGGATAAGGTCGGGATTTTGTACAATCAATTCCTCCATTGGCGACCTGGTATAGAGCTTGGTTCTGGCAAAAGCATTCTCAACAGGCTGATCATCCCATAAATCCTCGCATATAGTAAGAGCAATTCGCTTACCCTTGAAAGAAATTAGCTCAAAATGCGTATTGGGCTCAAAATAACGGTACTCATCAAAAATATCATAAGTGGGTAATAATGTCTTATGAACTGTTTGTACAACCTTACCACCAAACAGGAAAAAAGCAGTGTTAAATAGCTTCTTGCCTTTCGAATTAGGATTAACTGATGGCCCGCCTACAACAATGCCAATTTGCCCGGAATGCTTTGCAAGCTGATCAATCGTATTTATACATTCATCTACAAATTCCTTATGTTCGAGCAAGTCTAGAGGAGGATATCCGCAAACAGCCAATTCAGAAAAAACAATTAAATCAGCTCCCCTTCCTTCAGCCTCTTGCACAGCCTCAAGCATTTTGTTGAGATTGCTTTTCAGATTTGCAATATGGAAGTTTAACTGGGCAATGGCAATGATCATAGCTCAAGTTTTGCACAAAATTACTATTCCTAAAAACCGAAACCAAGCTTTATACCAGCAAGATTAATCCGGCTGGTGTCATGAGGTTTGTTCAGATTATCAGTAGTGAAATCTAAAAAAGTATTTTTATAAAAGAAAGCAAGCACTACTGAGGTATTATTGCCCAGTGAATAACTGACACCCAGCTCACTGTGGTAGGCAACATTAAAAAGGCTTACCTCTTCGATAATCTGATCTTTTTCATGGATACCATCAGAGGTATCACCGGTGGCTCTAATCCTCAACATTGGATCTATTCCGAAATCAGTAAAGAAAGTACTATATCCAATTTCCCTTGAAATCAGTTTTAGTCCTAATGGAATCTCAACAAACTGAAGACGGTAGGTCAGCTCAGTACCTGCCGGCAAGTTATATATTCCAGTACCAAAAGACATAGGTGTAGGCTTTGAATAAATCATATTCCCACCTGATAATGACCAGCATATTCCACTTGAAAAAGCAAAATTAGGTTCGAAAAAATAGTCAATATGAAATTCAGCAGCACCGCCTGCTCTGACAGATCCTGGGATATTGTCTGGATAATCTGAGAAAAGCCAGCTTAAGTTACTGACGCCACTAATAGTAAGCCTTAAAGGACCATCCTTGTATTGAGCTGACACTGAAGTCATAATCCCAAGAAACAAAAACATAATCAGAAATCTTCTCATTATTTTTATATGTTATTGTACTCTATTAACGTTTATGCAAATTAAAGTAATATACTTGCAGAATGTTGAAATTGGCAAAAAAAATATTCAAACTACCAGTCATTTTGATAATCTTTTTGGCCTGGACTTGCTCAGCTTGCAAATCAGAACAGATAAATCAGTTCAATATCAACAGGTTTGACGTTGACCTGTTTTCTCTTAATCCGGATAGTCTTGCACCACAAATAAACACACTGATCAAGCAATACCCTAAATTCCTGCCAATATTCACTGAGCATATCATCGACATTGGTCAGGTTAACGATCCAAACTTAGGTGTTTACCTGAAACAGTTCGTGACAGACCCTGTCATTCTTGAGGTTTATTCAAAAACGGGAGCCATTTTTGAGGATTTTTCTTTTTATGCTAAACAGATTGCCAACGGAATTTCTGAATATCAGAAGATCACAGGTTCTCCTGCCAATGTTAACATAATTGGTTTTATTTCCGGCTTTAATCAATCTTTCGTCACAATGGAATCAGCATTAGCCATAGGACTGGATAATTATCTGGGTGCAGACTGCCAGTATTACAAACAACTAAGATTGCCAGACTATGTAATTAAGAAAATGAGTCCGGAATTTCTGGTCGCAGATGCTCTCCGTGCCTGGGTGCAAAGTGACCTGGAGGGAAGCTCAAAACCTGAGACCGTTCTTGACCATATTATTTTCGAAGGTAAAATTTTGTATGCAGCCATTCAGGTACTGGAGAAGAATCAGGAATTAAAGGTTTTTGGCTATAGTCCTGATCAGATTTCATGGTGCACAGATCATGAAAAAGCTATATGGGAATTCATGGCAGAAAGTGAAATGATTTTCAGTTCAGATGCACTGATGATTCAACGATTATCAAAAGAAGCTCCGTTTACCCGAGACTTTGGATTAGATTCCCCACCAAAAGCAGGTGCCTGGATTGGCTATAGGATCATTGAAAAATTCATGGCAAAAAATAAAGTTGGATTAGAGGAACTTCTCTTTAAATATAAGGCCACAGAAATTCTTGCAAAATCTGCTTACAGACCATAGTTCAAACTGTATTTTTGATTATCAAACAAAAGAGTACTTTTGCTAAAGATAATATCTGTAGTTATTTCATTTTTGAAATGATTACAATAATCAAATTACTATTATGCAAGATACAGCAGGTTTTCTGAAAACCAGAGGAATTATGCCATCCTTACAGCGAATACAGATATACAATTACATATATGGTCGCAAAGACCACCCTTCTGTTGATATGATTTTCTCTGCTCTTTCTGCTCAGATACCAACCTTATCAAAAACAACCGTATACAATACTCTTAAAAGTTTTGTGGAAGCAGGGATTGCCACCCCCATTATTATCGATGAAAATGAAATCAGGTATGATGCTGACACTCAAATGCACGGTCATTTTAAATGTGATTCTTGCGGAAATATCTTTGATTTTACAAGCGATTTTACGAAATTAGATGCCCCGGAGTTAAAGAATTTTATCATCAGGGAATATCATATCTATCTGAAAGGGATATGCGAATCTTGCCAATCAACTAACAATTAATACAATAAATATCATGAGTAAAAGAAATACAATATTCAAATGTCAATTATGTGGCAACATTGTTGATCTGGTTCATCCAGGAGGAGGCACTCTTGTTTGCTGTGGTCAGGAAATGACAGAACTCGATGAGAGTACTGCTGATACAACTACAGAAAAACATGTGCCTTTTATTGTAAAAACAGAATCCGGATATCTGGTTAAGGTAGGTGAAACTGTTGATCACCCGATGATGGATGCCCATTATATCCTATGGATTGAATTACACACTGCAAACACTGTTTACAGACATTATTTGAAACCAGGTGACCCTCCTCAGGCAGAATTCCCAATTGGTCATGATGTTGAAATCATAGGCGCAAAAGAATACTGTAACCTTCATGGGCTGTGGAAAGGGTAAGAGAGTGACGCGAGAGTGACGCAAGAGTGACGCAGAGTGACACAGACGTGACGCAGTAATTTCCTTCTGAAAACTGTGCACTGATAACTGAGCTCTCATCTTCCGAAAGACGAATGACGAAAGACGAAAAACGACCTATATTATGCTATCCGAAAAAATGCAAAAGGCTCTAAATGACCAAATCAATGCTGAGATCTGGTCGGCCTATTTATACCTTTCAATGTCAGCATATTTTGAATCTGAAAACCTTCCCGGATTTGCAAGCTGGATGAAAATCCAATGGCAGGAAGAATTGAGTCATGCCAGCAAGTTTTTTGAATATATCAATGAAAGAGGCGGACGTGTACTACTTCAGCCTATCGCAGCTGTTGATAGCGTGTGGAAGGATCCACTGGAAGTAATTGAAACTACTTTCAAACATGAACAGCACGTTTCTTCACTGATAAATGAGCTAGTTAACATTGCTATGGACGAACGTGACCATGCTACAAACAACATGCTTCAATGGTTTATTGCTGAGCAAGTTGAAGAAGAGGCAAGCGTTGAGGGACTTGTTCAGCAATTAAAACTCATTAATGGATTTGGACATGGTATCCTTATGATGGATCGGGAATTAGGACAAAGAACTTTCGTTGATCCACTTCAGGGAGACGCCTAAAGCAAACAACATATACTATGGATAAATACAAATGCAATTCATGCGGATTTGTTTACGATCCGGAAGTGGGAGATTCTATGTCTGGAATTGCTCTCGGAACATCATTTGAGAACCTGCCAGATGACTATATTTGTCCTCTTTGCGGAGTTGGCAAAGCTGAGTTCACAAAATTGGATGAATAACTAAACAAGAAATATGAAAGCTACCAAAATTAAAAAAGGAATCTATTGGGTGGGTGCCATTGACTGGAATCTGAGGAATTTTCACGGCTACCTGACACAAAGAGGATCAACCTATAATGCTTACCTGATTATTGATGAAAAGATCACGCTGGTAGACACTGTTAAAGCAACCCATGCAAAGGAAATGCTGGCTCGTATTTCATCCATTATTGATCCTGCAGAAATTGATTATGTTGTATGCAATCATGTTGAAATGGATCATACGGGAGCTCTTCCTGAACTGATGCAGATAGCAAAAAAGGCCACAATTATTACTTCTCCGAAGGGTGAAAAAGGGATAAAAGAGCATTTTAGCGAAGATTTCAATTATCAGGCAGTAGAATCAGGCACAGTTCTGAATCTGGGCAAAAGAAATATTCATTTTATTCTAACCCCAATGGTTCATTGGCCTGATAATATGATTGGATATATGCCCGAGGATAAGATTCTTTTTTCAAATGATGCATTTGGTCAACACCTGGCATCTGCTGAGCGTTTTGATGATGATTACCCTTTCGACATTGCCATGCAGGAAGCCAGAAAGTATTATGCAAATATAGTTCTGCCATATTCTAAACAAGTTCAGAAGGTGTTGATTGCCGCAGCTGATCTGGATATTGAAATTATTGCTAATTCCCACGGTATTATTTGGAGAAAATATGTTAAAGAGATACTGAAGGCATATCAGTTGTGGGCTTCAAACGAAACTCAGAAAAGAGCCTTGATCGTATATGATTCGATGTGGCATTCCACAGAAACCATGGCACTGGCTATTCAGGATGTTTTTGAAGATAAGGCATACTCCACTCATCTGCTAAGCCTGCAACACAACCACATCTCTGACATTATGACACAAGTAATTGATGCTGAGTACATTTGCATAGGATCACCTACCCTGAATGGCAAAATGCTGCCAACCATGGCATCTTTCCTGACATATTTATCAGGATTGGCACCAAAAAACAGGAAAGCAATAGTTTTTGGCTCCTACGGATGGGGACCAAAGATGATTGAAGATATGAGCAGGATGCTTGAGGATGCAGGCATTGAGGTCATTGCCAAAGAAAAGACAAAATATATTCCATCAGAAAGTGATTTGGAACAGCTGAAGATCAATGTATCAGAGTTGATTTAAGCGTAGGCACAGATAAGCTAATAATTCCATCCCAGTTCTGAGAGCTTCTTCATTTACTTCAAATTCAGGATGATGGACTGAGAAGTTTTTACGATCAGGAAATCCTGTACCCAAACGATAGAATACTGAAGGATATTTTTGTGAATATCTTGCAAAATCCTCCCCTGTCATTCTTACGGGCAATTCTACCACCTGGCTTTCTCCAAGGAATGTCTGAGCAAAGCCAGACATCTTTCGGGTTAGTTCAGTATGATTAACCAAACTGGGGTAACCTGAAACAATTCTGACTTCTGCCTGCCCTCCCATCGCCTCAACAATTCCGTTTACAGATTGCCTGATCTCATCATGGGCCTGAGTCCTCCACTTTTCATCCAAGGTTCTGAAAGTACCTTCCAGCCATACCTTTTGGGGAATAACATTTGTAGCCCCCGGGGCATTAAACTTACCAAAAGACAGAACGGTGGGTATTTCAGGAGGAGCCTTTCGGCTAACAATTTGCTGCAGTGTAACAACCAGATGGCTTGCGATAAGAACAGGATCAATTAGTTTATGAGGCATTCCCCCATGTCCTCCTGTACCCGTAACTTCAATATATATTTCATCAGTTGAAGCCATATACTGCCCTGCCCTGAATCCAACCTTACCTGCTGGCAGTTCTGGAAACACATGCTGAGCTATCATTATATCAGGAGCTGGTTGATCCAATATCCCTGAAGCCAGTACTTTTGATGCACCGCCAGGAAGTAATTCTTCTCCGGGCTGAAACAAGAGACGAACCCTGCCACTAAAATTATCGCTCATCTCTTTCAATATCAATCCGGCCCCCAAAACACATGCAGCATGAACATCATGTCCGCAGGCATGCATAATTGACATATTTTCTGAAGCGTAAGGCAATTTTGCTTGCTCCTGGATAGGCAGAGCATCAATATCTGCCCGCAAAACAATCTCCTGTCCGGCTGATTTCCCTGAAATACCTGCTATCAGCCCTGTTCCGGCCACAACTTTTGAGGTGATACCCCACCCTGCTAGTTTTTGGGCAATATACCGGGATGTGTTGTGCTCTTCAAAAGACAACTCAGGATATTGATGGATATACCGCCTGACTTCAAGTATTTCATCAAAGAAGCGATTAGCCAGCAACTGAACCTTACTTTTTATTTTGTCCATGCTAAAAATCCAAACTAAGAGAAAGATGAAACAAACGAGGAAGAACGGCATAATTCTCAATGCCCCAAGCCCAATCCAAACGGACGAAGTAACCAAGTAAACGACTTCTGACTCCAAAGCCAAAGCCTGCCACCAGAGGTTCATTCCCTTTATCAATTACAATTGTCAAAGGACCATTCTCAATAATTTCTCTGTTAAGATGATTACGTTCATCCCATGGATGTGGCCCACTCCATGCAGTTCCCAGATCAAAAAATCCCACTAACTGAAAATTATTTAGAAAATCAGAATTAATAGGTCTGTTTGCAAAATATCGTATTATCGGCCACCTGATTTCTGAATTGAAAACAACAAAACTATTTCCGTTTCTAATGTTCTGAGAAAATCCACGCATATTGGTGGCCAGAGTTTGAAAAACAAAGTTTTGAGTAGTATCGATTGGCACAGAATAATCAAAGCTGGGGATAGCCTGATTCAGGTTTGTCCAATTATCCACAGCACCCATATAGTATATGAGTCGGCCCGTTCCAAATGAAGTGCTGGCCGCAATGCGATTTGCCCATATAAGAGATCTGTGTAAAGGCTGATAATGTCTGAAATCAGCTCCTACTATGAATACATCTGAGTAAGAACCATTTACCTGCTGAAAATACTCTCCAAATACTTTTGACCGGGTTCCTTCATACAGATTAATCCCATGCTGGAAAGTATTATCATATACAAATTCAAGCTTAACTCCTGCCCAATATTTGTGAATATCCTTTTGATTCAGGTTATACTGATCTGTAGACAGAAAAATATTATTATCTGATCTGAAGCTGGCCGTACTACGTACAGAAGCTACCTGGCTTAATGGATATTTACCAACATAATACACGGTTTGCGAACTGGTTTTAACCAAAGAATAATAATTTGTAGTGGGTTGAGTGTATGCTTGCCGATGAAAGATCAGTTCATGATCCCAGCGATGTTTAAGATTCTGGAAGCTAAACAAGTACTCATTGCTGTCAAAATCACCTCCAAATCTCACACCACCAGTGATCTTATAATCTTCAAATAAATCCTGAGTCCCTATCTTAAACAACATATTGAATCCGGGATTATAATAAACAGCCCCTCCCGTAAAAGGCTGATATGAAGCATTCAGGAAGCTAAAATCAACCTGACTTGCCAAATAATTTATATAAAATGCCGGCTCATAGATTCTTAAAGACGGCAATTCATATTTCCTCCCGGTAATCGGATCACGACTTCTGTCCAAATTCTTGAAACTAAATTGGCTTTGCTTATTTACAGGCAGTTTTTCTTCATCAAACTTATAATCATTAATATTAATCCCATTATCCGAAGACTCTGCCAGTGAATCTTTTCCCAAACTAAAAACTCTTCTTGATTCTGGTCTGTCTGCCCGCATGAAAGCTTCCCTCGCATTACGTATACTATCCTTGCGCATCAGTTTGTTGGTGAGTTTTTTTCTGAATTCGCTGGAATGCAAATTGATATCCGATGAATTCCTGGCAGAAGACCTGCCGATAAAATACCGACTGTCTGACAAAAAGAGGTCAGCAAATTCCTGACTATTCTCTGAATAGCTTTGATCCAAAATACTCCGGTCAAAATTGGTGAGCTGACTGGTTTCAGTGAAGTAGCGAAAGTGGGTGATGGTATCAATCAGGGATATTACACTGTCATACCTAGCTGTAAAACGATTCATGATACCATTATCATCGCCCAGGAAAACAAATTCTCTATTTTGGGTTTCTATTGGCATTATTCTGTTCAGATAACGACTTCCTGCAATTCTGATAAGCTGATCAGATTTATTCTCATAGTCAAAAATAAAAAGGTCATGAGTCGGACTAAATTCCTTCAGGTCATTCTCCTCTGAAAGCATGTCTCCTAACCTGTTTGATGAGAAAATAATCTCTTTACCACCTGAAGCAAAATGCGGGTTAAAATCATCTGCAAGATCATTTGTTATCTGCTCATTGGTGTGAGCCACAAGGTTGTGTACAAAAATATCAGACTTTCCATCTATTACGGCAGACAGAACAAGAGACAAACCATCATCAGCGTAGTCAAAAGCCAGTATTTTTTCAAATTTTTTCATTTCCTGGTGTTCCCATTTCCAGGTCTCTAAAGGAAATAAGCTTAATCTGATCTTCCCTTTGTATTCAGTAGCTAATGCCAGAATCTGTCCGCTTGGATGCCAGGCAAAAACAGGAATTGACTTATCCTCTGTCTGATGAAGCTTAGCACCTTGTTTATAGATTCTTTTTCGCTTTCCGGTTTGATTATTATACAAATAAACCTTCAATTGCCCCTTTTGAATGCTGGAATAAGCAATATAATTCCCATCCGGACTAATACGGCTATGCATATAGCTCATTTGCTTTCTGGCTTTGAGTCTGAAATCCTTATTCACAGATTCTGCCCCCAGCAAGTCGTCTTGTTCGAACCTGGATTTATAGAAATATAGCCATTCATAAGTCAGGGCATTCAGAGATACTCCCAATACATTCAGGAAGCCGGCAGATCCACTACGGTTAATTTTAGTAAAATAAATAATATTGGGAATTACGGATTCGCCAAAAGTCTCTGATATAAAGTTCCAAATGGAGTGGCCTGCATAAACAGCTTCTTCGCCACTCAGCTGATTGAATTTCTCAAACCTGCCGCTCAGAATTCCATCTTTCACACGATTTTCAATATCCACATCCCAATCCTTTGACACATAAGCAATCAATCCAGATGAAAACCATTCTGGCAGGTTTAACAAAGTACTGGTTGTAACCCGCTCTCTAACGGAACCCCCATACAGCATCTCATCAAGAATCACCTCTGCTATTGCAGCCCTGATTTGGGTATCAAGATTTTTGTGATTACCATCAAAATACAGGAAAACCTTGTTATCCAGAATCCGTGTAGTACCGCCAATATTAGTACTTTCCTGTCCGGTTATCAAGCCAATATTCGATTGTCTGAAATCAGTCAGTTTATTATAAAGCATAAAAATCACTCGTTTATTCAGTGAGTGATCAAAATAATTTTCAAGGAGAGCAATTTGTTGAAATGCCTTTTCACCAACATACTGTGCTAATTCCTGGCCATTAGGATTAAAATAGACATCATACTGATCAAAACGATAAAAGGAATAATAAAAATCGCTTTCCAGAATTGCTGATTGCGCATACTGTATCCGGTTCTTGCCAAACTGCATTTGCAAACCATTATAGAATTGCGCCTCTGCTGAGAACCATCCCAGAAGCATTAATCCTATCAAGCATATCCCTTTTAGCTTACAGCTGGCTTTGACCTTCATAATGAGTTAAAAATCTGCAAAAAAAGTGCCATCACATGCATAAAGACAATCTATTTACGTTTATGCAATGGTGAAATTATTAATTTTGATTTGTTTTACACCATAATCTGCATTGATCATAAATAAATTTCATAATGAAACGATTACATATAATTCTCTTTATTGTTCTTATCTCAACAGGGAATACAGGATTAAAAGCACAATTCAGTCAGCCAGCTATATCTTTCGAAAAGATGAACCATAATTTTGGAGTTCTCAAGGAGGCAGATGGTATCGTTGAACATGTTTTTTCCTTTACAAATACCGGTAGTGAACCTCTGATTATTAAAACTGTACGATCTACTTGTGGATGTACAGTACCTGATTGGAGTAAAGAACCAATTATGCCAATGGGCAAGGGTACAATCAAAGTCTCTTTTAATCCGGCAAATCGCCCCGGAGCCTTCAGAAAAGGAATAACGGTGGTATCAAATGCCCGTGAGCCAAATACCACCCTTTACGTTGTTGGTCTGGTTCAGGCCAAGACAAAAACGGTAGCTGATGAGTATCCTATGCAAATGGATGGAGTCAGATTTAAGTCAAATCACATGGCGGTTACACGTATTAAAAAAGGAGAAATCAAGACCGACACCCTGAAGATCTATAACAATGCTGACATTAGTAAAGCAATTACAATTCCTGATGCTCCTGATCACCTGAGATTTGAGTTTCATCCCAGCATGCTAATGCCCAAGCAAAAAGGAGAAATTATTGTCCATTACGATGCTGGGAAAGTCGATGATTGGGGATTTGTTATGCAGAAAGTTTACCTGCACATCAATGGGCTTAAATATTTAAATAACCTTTTGGCAATAAGCGCCTCAATTGAAGAGAACTTTGATAATCTGTCTGCTGTACAGATGAAAAACGCCCCGAAAATGGATTTTGAGGAAGAGGCATTTAATTTTGGAACCATTACCCGTGGTGAAATAATTAAGCACGTATTTAACTTCAAAAACAATGGCAAAGAAACCTTGCTAATCAGAAAAATGAGCTCTACTTGTGGGTGTACTGTTTCAGAACCGTCTGCCTATGAAATTCCTCCGGGAGCAAGCGGACATATAGAAGTAACTTTCAATTCAACAGGTAAAATTGGCAAGCAATTCCAGACTATAACACTCATTACTAACGATCCACGAAAAACTACAAAACTGCTCAGAGTAATCGGAACTGTAAATAGCTCTGGAAAATAGTTCATAGAAGTTATTTATGAAAAAACAGCCTCAGAAATCGGCGATGAAGGTAAATAAGGGTATTGAGCATCCCCCTTCCATTAACCCGAATCTGTCTGGTTCAGCTCATGTGAAGCGAAAACCAGCATTGTCAGCAGCAAGTTATTTTGAGGGGATTCGTAATGGAGACCGATCGATACTAAGCCAGGCTATTACCCTTATTGAAAGCCAATTACCCAAAGACCACCAGATTGCCCAGGAAATTAATGCTCTTTGCCTTCCGTATGCCGGTAATAGTATTCGAATTGGCATTACCGGAGTTCCGGGGGTTGGTAAAAGCTCATTTATTGAAGCTATCGGGGGATTATTGACCAAAGAGGGCAGAAAGCTGGCAATACTGGCAATAGATCCATCAAGTGAGCGATCAAAGGGCAGTATTCTTGGAGATAAAACAAGGATGGAGACTCTTGCAAACGATATTAATGCATTTATCCGTCCTTCGCCAGCAGCAGGTACCCTGGGGGGAGTTGCACGAAAAACCAGAGAGATCATGGTAGTTTGCGAGGCCGCAGGCTTTGACACAATATTTGTAGAAACTGTTGGGGTGGGTCAATCTGAAATTGCAGTGCACAGCATGGTAGATTTCTTCCTACTCCTGATGCTGGCAGGAGCAGGTGATGAACTTCAGGGAATCAAAAGAGGGATAATGGAGATGGCAGACCTCATAGCCATTACCAAAGCCGATGGAGATAATATCCATGCCTCTGAAAGAGCAAAAAACGAGTATCAGAATGCCCTCCATCTTTTTCCTCCATCAGAATCTGGCTGGGTTCCTGATGTTCTTACTTTCTCAAGTAAAGAAGAAACAGGGATAGACGAATTATGGGAGAAAATTTCAGCCTATTTTCATCTCGTTGAGCAAAATGGGTATTTTCAAAACAGGCGTACCGGACAACTTAAAGCCTGGATGAATGAGACGATCAGAGAAAGCCTTGAACTTAATTTCTTCTCTCATCCTGAGGTTAAATCCAATCTTGCTGACTTTGAGAAAAAACTTACTAAAAGACAGATAAGCCCATACACAGCCGCGCAACAATTACTCTCTAAATATTTTAAGGCCTGATCTTACTCTGCCATCGCTAATCCGGCATCCAGCCAGGTAAAAATATCAACAGGGATATTGTTACTCCTTTCTTTGCTACGTTTATGTCCGAGACGTACAATAATCAAATCAGATTCAGGAACCACAAAAACGTACTGTCCATTAACCCCTCGCATGTAGTACACTTGTTTCCCCTGATGCTCAAGCATCCACCACTGCCAACCATAATAAGAAACAGTGTGCCCATCTGTATCCTTCAGATGTGTAGCCGGAGAAAGTGCCTTCTTCAGGTATTCCTCAGATACCAATGTCCGTCCATTCCAATCCCCATGATCCAATATCAATCGTCCAAAACGAGCAAAATCACGGGCATTTGAATTAAAGCAACAATAGGCCTTTTCAACACCTTTTTCTTTGTCGAGGCTCCACAAAGCGTCATTCTTTGCACCCATAGGCTTCCATAAGCTGACAGAAGCATAGGCACTAACAGAACCCTGCGTTACCTTTTCCAGAATCAGAGCCAGCAATTGGGTATTGCCACTTTTGTATTCCCAGGTTTCTCCCGGAGAATAATCAGCCTCCTGCGACAAAACCAGTTCAGCCAGGTTCTGACCATAATATCCTTTAGTTGTCATGGAAAACGGACTGGCATATGCCTCATCCCAGCTTAAACCAGAACTCATCTCCAACAAATGTCTTATGCTTACTTTTGATACCTCTCCAGAATTAAATTCTGGCAAATACAGGCCAATAGGATCATCCACAGAACTTATTCGTCCTTCATCAATAGCCACACCAATAAGAAGACTAATAATTGACTTAGACATCGAAAAAGAGTTCGATAATGAGTTCTGAGAATAGTCGCCCCAATAATTTTCGAAAATAATCTTGTCATTTTGAATTACCAGGAAAGCAACAGTTTGCAGTTCAGAAAAAGCATCCTTGTACTCCGCTTGAATCTCCTTTTGATCAAAACCATACATCTCATTCCATGGTTGATAATTACCAGCTATCACAGTTCGGTTGGTGAAAATTTTATAGTCATCTATATCCACAGTTTGATAAACTAAGGCCTTTCGGAGGTAGTGAGGACAAGCCAGATAGAGAGCCCCGATAACAATAATTACGATCAAAATGGTTTTGGTTATCCTGAAATTTCTCATTTTGCTTACTATAAGATTTATTTATCCTGAAATAATGCATTAAATTTGTGGGTTTTCCAAAAAAATATTGAACATCATGTTATACAACTTAGTCGTAATTGGAAGTGGACCCGGAGGGTATGTGGCTGCAATCAGAGCAGCACAGCTGGGAATGAAGGTGGCTGTTATTGAAAAAGCTGAACCAGGTGGGGTTTGCCTGAACTGGGGATGTATCCCAACCAAATCCTTACTTAAATCTGCACAGGTGTATGATTACATCAAACATGCTCAGGATTATGGGATCACAATATCCGGGGAAGTTGTGGCTGATTTTGAGAAAATAATTGAACGTAGCCGTGGTGTGGCTGAAGGAATGAGTAAAGGCATTCAGTATCTTCTGAAAAAAAATAAAATAGATATTATCGAAGGCTTTGGAAAGATTATTAAACCAGGCATGCTTGAAGTTACTGATTCAGAAGAAAAGACAAAGCAGATAGAAGCTGAAAAAATCCTCATTGCTACCGGAGCAAGGTCAAGAGAACTGCCCACAATGAAGCAGGATGGTGAAAAAATTATCGGCTATCGCGAGGCTTTGGTACTTCCTCAAAAACCAGCCAGTATGATAGTAGTTGGTTCTGGTGCAATTGGAACTGAATTAGCATCATTCTATAACTCTATGGGAACCGCTGTCACCCTGGTTGAATTTATGCCGGAAATTGTACCCAATGAGGATGTTGATGTTTCAAAAGCCCTGGCTCGCTCCCTTAAGAAGGCTAAAATCAAAATCATGAGCAGTTCTTCTGTTGAATCAGTCGACACTTCAGGTGATCTGTGTAAAGTCACCATCAAAACAAAAAAAGGAGAGGAAGTAAAGGAAGCCGAGATTGTTCTTTCAGCCGTGGGTATTACACCCAATACTGAGAATCTGGGACTGGAAGAAGTTGGAGTAAAAACTGATCGGGGGTGGATTGAGGTCGACGAGTATTATCAGACTAATATCGCAGGAATTTTTGCAATTGGAGATGTGATTCCGGGCATTGCCCTGGCTCATGTTGCCTCAGCTGAAGGCATAATATGTGTGGAAAAAATGGCTGGCAAGCATCCTGAAACTCTTGATTATAATAACATTCCAGGCTGCACTTACACCAACCCTGAGGTGGCCTCTGTTGGATACACAGAAGCTGCTGCACAAGAAGCTGGTTATGAGATCAAAGTGGGCAAATTCCCTTTCACTGCTTCTGGAAAAGCAAGTGCCTCAGGTGCAAAAGAAGGCTTTATCAAACTGATTTTTGATACTAAGCATGGTGAATTATTAGGTGCACATATGATAGGTGCCAATGTAACAGAAATGATTGCAGAAATTGTAGTTGCACGAAAATTAGAAATAACGGGTGAAGAGCTGATAAAATCTGTTCACCCCCACCCAACCATGTCAGAAGCTGTTATGGAAGCAGCAGCGGCGGCAAATGATGAGGTGATTCATTTATAACTCTTCATGACTTTCGATAAAAAAATTGAAGTTTTTGGGGCCAGGGTTCATAATCTTAAAAATATTGATGTTGAGATTCCCAGGGATGCCCTCACAGTGATTACAGGTCTGAGTGGAAGTGGAAAATCCAGTCTGGCATTTGATACTATATATGCTGAAGGGCAACGCCGCTATATGGAAACCTTCTCAGCATATGCCAGACAATTTATGGGTTCCATGGAACGTCCGGATGTTGATAAAATCAATGGTCTGAGTCCGGTTATCTCAATCGAACAAAAAACCACTTCACGAAACCCACGATCAACGGTAGGAACAACAACAGAGATATACGACTTTCTTCGCCTTCTATTTGCCCGGGCTGCAGAAGCCTATTCGTATAAGTCTGGTGAGAAAATGGTAAAATACTCAGATGAGCAGATTATAAGACTAATCAGGGAGAATTATAAAGGCACTGCTGTTCAGCTATTAGCCCCTCTCGTGAAATCAAGAAAAGGGCATTATAAAGACCTTTTTGAAAACATTCGCCGTAAAGGATATCTGTATGTCAGAGTGAATGGAGAAATTAAGGAGATATTCCCGGGAATGAAACTTGATCGCTACAAGACACATACCATTGAGGTGGTTATAGACCGGCTAAAAGTAGATGATAGCGGTGGAAAAAGGCTCAAAGGATCACTGGCGACAAGTATGCGTGAAGGAAAAGGCGTGACCCTGGTGACGGATTTAGATGGATTGGATCCAAGGTTCTTCAGCCGGCGACTGATGTGTCCGAGCTCCGGAATTTCATATGATGAACCAGCACCAAACAGTTTCTCATTCAATTCACCTCAGGGAGCCTGTCATAAATGTAAAGGATTGGGTTATATTCATGAGATTGATAATGAAAAAATTATCCCTGACAAATCCATGAGCATTAATGAAGGTGGAATTGCACCGCTTGGGAAATATAAAAATGGAATGATTTTCTGGCAACTGGAGGCCATTGCAAAGAAATACGGTTTTAAACTGGAAGACCCCATCTCAAAAATCCCAAATGAAGCCCTGGATGTTATATTGTTTGGATCAGATGAAAATTTTAAACTTGAAAACACGCCACTGGGTACCTCTTCTAACTATTTCCTGAGTTTTGGAGGAATTATTAGCTATATCAGCCTTCAAAAGAATGACAACAATTCCAAAACAGCGCAGAAATGGGCTAATCAATTCATAAAAACAATCTCTTGTCCGGAATGTGCTGGCAGCCGTTTAAAACATGAATCCCGGTTTTTCAAAATTGATAATAAGAATATTTCCGATCTGGCCAGGATGGATATAGCCGATTTGCTTTTATGGTTTGAAAATATTGAAGAGAGGCTTACTGAAAGACAACAGCTCATTGCAAAAGAAGTTTTAAAAGAAATACGTAACCGCTTATCTTTTCTTACTGAAGTCGGCTTAGACTACCTCTCTCTTGACAGAAGTACAAGGTCACTCTCAGGAGGTGAAAGTCAGCGCATCAGACTGGCAACACAGATTGGTTCTCAATTGGTGAATGTTTTATACATCCTTGATGAGCCAAGTATTGGATTACACCATCGTGATAATCTCCGCCTTATTACTGCCTTAAAGAAGCTCAGGGATATAGGTAATTCTGTTATTGTTGTTGAACACGATAAAGAGATGATTGAGGCAGCTGATCATGTGGTGGATATGGGACCGCATGCTGGCCGACACGGAGGAGAAGTGGTAGCACAGGGAACACCGGAGCTTATTGCAAACAGTAATACCCTGACCGGAATGTATTTAAGGCGAGAAAGAAAAATCCCGGTTCCGAAAAAAAGACGTAGCGGAAATGGAAACTCTATCTTCCTTAATGGAGCAAGCGGTCATAATCTCAAAAAGGCAAGTATCGAAATTCCACTGGGAAAGTTCATCTGCATAACAGGTGTTTCAGGAAGCGGAAAATCTACCCTGATTAATGAAACTTTACATCCTATTCTAAGCCAAAAATTTTATCATTCAATCAAGGATCCCCTACCCTATGAAAAGATAACAGGAGTAGAAAACATTGATAAAGTCATCGTTGTTGACCAGTCGCCTATTGGTCGCACACCACGATCAAACCCAGTAACATACACCGGCGTTTTTAGCGAAATCAGAAGCCTGTTTGCCAAAATTCCTGAATCACAGGTAAGAGGATATAAACCAGGAAGATTTTCGTTTAATGTAAAAGGTGGACGCTGTGAGGGATGTCAGGGAGCAGGAGTTAAAACTATTGAGATGAACTTCCTACCGGATGTATATGTTGAATGTGACCAGTGCAATGGCAAAAGATATAACAGGGAAACCCTGGAAATCAGATACAAAGGTAAATCCATATCCGATTTACTTAAACTTACAATTAATCAGGGAGTTGAATTCTTTGAAAACAATCCTCAAATCCTGGCTAAACTAAAAAGTCTGCAAAACGTAGGACTGGGATATCTGACTCTGGGACAATCATCTACAACCTTATCCGGAGGAGAGGCTCAAAGAGTGAAATTATCAAACGAACTGGCAAAACGAGACACAAGCAGAACCTTGTATCTACTTGACGAACCTACAACTGGTTTACATTTTGAAGACATACATGTCCTGCTAAAAGTACTTAACAAGCTGGTTGACAAAGGGAATACCGTTATCGTTGTTGAGCACAATATGGAAGTTATAAAAGTTGCCGATCATATAATTGACATAGGACCTGAAGGAGGAAAAGATGGTGGAGAAATCATTTATAGCGGATCACCTGAAGGGATTATAGAAAATTCAAGTAGTTTTACCGGCCAATATCTGAAAGCAGAACTGTCATGAATCAAGTAGATAAAACCAAAGAAGCCTTTGTTCACAAAACATGGAATGAGATTAAGACAGATGACTCATGGAGAGTTTTTAAAATCATGTCTGAATTTGTTGAAGGTTTTGAAAAATTAGGCCGACTGGGGCCGAGTGTGGCAGTATTCGGAAGTGCAAGAACCAAACCAGACAATAAATACTATCAGATTGCCGTGGAAGTTGGAAAACTTCTGGTGGAATTGGGTTATGGAGTGATTACAGGTGGAGGCCCTGGTATTATGGAAGCAGCAAACAAAGGTGCAATGGAAGGTGATGGTAAATCTGCAGGCATTAATATCGAACTGCCATTTGAACAATCTGCGAATCCTTATATCGACCAGGATAAATTAATCAACTTTGACTATTTCTTCGTTCGCAAAACCATGTTCATGAAGTATGCACAGGGCTTTATTGTGCTTCCAGGTGGATTTGGAACCTTAGATGAGCTTTTTGAAGCTCTTACCCTGATACAAACAGGTAAAATAGGGCACTTTCCTATTGTACTGATCGGATCATCATACTGGGCAGGTCTAATGAAATGGGTTAAAGAAGTAATGCACAGCGAAGAACATAACGTCAGTATTGAAGATTTTAGCCTTTTCAGTATAGTGGATACAGCAGAAGAAGCAGTTAAAGTGATTGATAAGTTTTACGGGCAGTATTTGCTTAGTCCGAACTTTTAGGGAGTGACGCAAAAAGTGACGCAAAAAGTGACGCAAAAAGTGACGCAAAAAGTGACGCGGGACGTGACGCAGAGGTGACGCAGAATTTCTTCTCTTCCGAAAGACGAATGACGAAAGACGAATGACGAACAACTACTTGAATCTCCTCTCCGCATCCCTACTAATATCCCTCCTCTTAATATCCTCCCTTTTATCGTAGAGTTTCTTTCCTCTTCCGAGGGCTATCTCAAGTTTGGCCAAACCCCTACCGTTAATGAATAGCTTTACAGCAACAATTGTCAGTCCTTTTTCCTTAACCTTCTTCTCAAGCTTCAGTAATTCTTTCTTATTAAGCAGAAGTTTACGTTCACGTGTGGCCACATGATTCCAATGAGTTCCAAACTTATACTCAGCAATATGTATTCCCCTGACGAATAGTTCACCTCTTGAGAAAGAACAGTAGGAATCTACAAGATTAACCTTGCCGGCCCGGATGCTTTTAATTTCGGTTCCGACTAACTGAATGCCAGCTACAATCTTATCTTCGAGCACGTATTCTCTTAATACCTTCTTATTCTTTATATGTATCTTGTTGGCCATAGCAGAGTGCAAAAGTAGCATATTTCAGGTCATGGAAAAAACCCCAATCCAACTCCCGCATATAGATCTTATAGTAGTAACAGGCCCAACAGCTTCAGGGAAAACCGGTTTTGCTGCAAGGCTTGCATCTCATATTTCAGGAGAAATAATTTCAGCAGATTCAAGGCAGGTTTACAAGGGAATGGATCTGGGAACTGGCAAAGATTATCAGGATTATCAAATTGAAGATCAATTGATTCCTTATCATTTGATTGACATCACAGACCCCGGCAATCCATACAATGTTTATGCCTTTCAAAGTGGCTTTCTGAAATCATACAACGAAATACGATCAAGGAATAAAATGCCAATTCTTTGTGGTGGTACGGGGCTATATATT
The DNA here is from genome assembly GCA_034658635.1 of Bacteroidota bacterium. Classification (GTDB taxonomy): domain Bacteria; phylum Bacteroidota; class Bacteroidia; order Bacteroidales; family UBA12481; genus JABHCC01. The sequence goes on from JAYEFL010000421.1 coordinate 20,376, forward strand.
GAGGCAGTTCTGAAAGGTTACCGGCTGATTGAAGTACCTCCTGACAATGAGTTCAGAGAAGCTATTCATGATAAACCTGATGCTGAGATAATCAAACAACTTGCATCTGTTCAAGCCCTTCACAACGAATCCGACACAACAAATCGCAAACGAATGATCAGGGCTCTGGAAATTGCAAGGTATTACAAGAAGCATCCAAATATTGATCATACATATCCTCGCATTAAATATAAAATTCTGGGAGTTAGATTCGATCGGGAAAGTGAACGCAAAAGGATCACATCCAGATTGCAGGAAAGACTAGAGAATGGGATGGTAGATGAAGTAAGAAATCTTCTTGACCGATACGGATATGAAAGTATTGAATATTTCGGACTGGAATACAAGTATATTTCATGGTATATCAGGGGCAAAGTCACGCATGAAGAAATGTTCAGTCAATTGAACACGGCAATTCATCAATTTGCCAAACGGCAAATGACCTGGTTCAGAAGGATGCAAAGAAATGGTTTTGAAATCTACTGGATTGATGGGTATACCCCGCTGGATAAGAAAATCGATCAGGCCATCACCTATCTTGAAAAAAACTAAACAGGAAGGGTTAGTGAAACCGTTGTTCCGGTTTTGGGCTCTGAATTAATCAGAATCTCGCCTTTCATAAGAGAGGCCAATTTTTGAGCAACCAACATACCTAAACCACGTGACTTAATTTTTAGTCCTTCGACATTCGGTCCTTGAGGAAACAACTCAAAAAGACTTTCCAAAGTAGGCTTGTCCATTCCACGTCCTGTATCCCGTATGCTGAATGAAACTCTTTGTCCATCTTCGATTCTGGAAATAACCTGAATTTTGCCGGATTTGGTGAATTTCAGACTATTATCAAGGAATATTTTAAGCACCTGATACAATCGCGTTTTATCGGTTTGAATATTTCCTGATCCATTATGGGGTGTTTGAAAAGTCATTTCAATTTGATCTTTTCCATACAATCGCCTCTCCTCCTCCATCTCCTCACGAATTTCATCCAGAAGTTCAGATACGTTGACCTTTTCATTAAATATTCTCAAGTTACCCGTCTCCATTTTAGCCAGATCAATCAAATTAGAGATCATGCTTAATAATTTTCTCGAACTCCGGGTAATCATGTAAGAATAAAACTTCAATTGTTCAGGATCAAGATCAGGCTCAGTAAGGAGTCCGGAAAAACCAACAATTGCGTTAAGCGGTGTTCTGATATCATGAGATAATCCGGCTAAATAATTTGGAAAAAGGGAATTTTGCATCTGAGCGTTTGACAATTCTCTTTGCAATTCACCGAGCTTATCCAACAATTGATCATTATGTATGTCCATACCAAATATGTCTGAATTAGAATACTTCTGAAAATAGAACTCTAAGATATGCCCACCCAGCCAGTTGGACAAGCATATTGTCTACTATTTGACCAAATCAACTACTTGCTCCATAGTTTTCAGGCATATCACTCTCTTAGTGCGCTGGGAAAAATAAACTGAGACAGGATACCGGTGCCTTCAGAGATATGCTCCCATTTAGAAACTTCAAAGTTAATAACTAAGGTTGCTGATGTGGGTAAAACATTAGAAAACGAGTGAGTAAGATCAGCCCCAATTTCAGGGATAGAAGGATTGTGTCCAATAACCTGAACTAATTCAGCCTTTGGAGCCATGCCGGCAATATCTCTAATTAGCTGATTTACATTAAAATAGCTATACAGGTAATTCAGGAAGTTAATTTGAGGTTCAGGATAATTAAAAGCTCTTGCAAATAACTCGGCTGTTTGCCGCGCTCTCAGTGCCGGGCTAGAGATAATCAGATCAGGCTTGTTTCCGAGAGAAATCAATTCTCTGGCTACCAAAACTATGTCTTTCGGACCTCTGGCAGCCAAATTGCGATCAAAATCGCTTATCCCGGATCCTCCTGGAATAGTTTTAGCGTGACGTGTTAATAAAAGAGTTTTCATTGAATTCAATTCTCATCATAATTTTCAAATACCAGGATAAATATAGGATTTATCCCTGATTTGAGGATTCATTTTGTTGTTTGTTGAAAATGACAATAATAATATTAATTTTGCACCACGCAATTCGGAGAGGTGGGAGAGTGGCTTAATCCACCAGTTTGCTAAACTGACGTAGCTATAACGGCTACCGGGGGTTCGAATCCCCCTCTCTCCGCGAAAGGGTTTGAGTGAGATTTGGGTGTGGGTGTGATAGAGTTCAAACTAAAGAAATTGGTTTAATTTGGGGATGGTTAGCCATTCCCTTTTTTTTCGTCCCCGGATCAAGTCCGGGGCAAGCTATTCGTTTTTAGAAGGAAATTATGTTTGATTTTGAGAAGTTAGATTTATATCAGGAGCTTAAGCAGCTTAATTTAATGGTTTATCAGACTATCCCAGGGCTCAAAGATTTAGATTCTTATGTGATTGATCAATGGAAACGAGCCAGTTTGAGTTCTGTATTGAACTTGGCTGAGGGAACCGGAAAGATGACTCCAAATGACAAGAAGCATTATTACACGATAGCGCGTGGAAGTGTCTTTGAGTGTGTTGCAATCCTTGAGATGGCACACCGTTTAGGGCACATTGACGAATCATTATTTGATATTTTTTATGCCGGATATGAGAAAGTTTCAAAAATGCTTTTAGGAATGTACCGGAGTCAGAATTAAAATACTATATTTGCAGCTCGAAAATCGGGGTATAGCGCAGTCCGGTTAGCGCATCCCGATGGAATCGGGAGGGTCGCAAGGTTGAGTTGATGTTGGAGAGTTATTTGAAAGATAAGTGCACAAACAAAAT
>JAYEFL010000422.1:0-6629 GCA_034658635.1 Bacteroidota bacterium
GCAAGTCGTTGAAAGCTCTCAATCACTTCAGGAGCATACAACTCAAACTGATCAAGGGCAATCCCTGATATTGAATATGCAACTTTAAACTTCCCCGGAAATCTGTTTATAAGATCCAGAAACAACTCATTAGTCGGCAGATAAGATCTCTGAGCCACTTTTCTCAAAATACGCTTATTCGCATAATCATCAAAGTAGTAGTGATCAGCACCGATTTCAAAAAACCTGTAAGTTTTGAGTCTGAATGGCTGATGGATTTGAAAATATAGGCAGATACTGTTCATAATAGGCTGGTTATTATATTTCTGTTGTTGGAATTAAGTTTTCGTAAAGGTCGCTTATATGCTTTGCTGCATTTTCCCATTTCAGGTTATCCACTTCAGTTTTTCCATGCTCAATAAACATTGAAGACAATCCTGAATAATTAACTAATCCATATATGGCATCTGCCATGGCATCAATATCCCAAAAATCTATCTTAACAGCATGTTTAAGTATTTCTGAGACGCCGGATTGCTTGGAAATAATTACCGGAACATTTGACCTCATGGCCTCTAAAGGACTAATACCGAAGGGCTCTGAAACTGAGGGCATAACATAAACATCACTCAGTCCGAACATTCTGTCAACATCTTTCCCTTTCAAAAAATCTGTGAAATGAAATTTATCGGTAATCCCAAGTCGGGCAGCACGACGAATCATTTTCCGTAGCAAATCACCTGAACCTGCCATGACGAATCTGACATTATCAGTTTTCTGAAGAACTTTATAGGCCGCTTCGATGAAATATTCAGGTCCTTTTTGAAAGGTTATTCTCCCTAAGAAAGTAATTACCTTTTCATTAACTGCTTTACGGTATGATTCCCTGTCTGCTTCAGGAGTGGGCTCAACAGCATTATAAACAGTAAATATCTTAGAAGGATCAATTCCATATTTCTCAATCACTGTTGTTCGGGTGAGATTACTTACCGTAACGATTCTGTCGGCAGCCTCCATGCCCATCTTCTCAATATTGTATACCAGGGTATTCACATTTTCTCCGGCCCTGTCAAATTCAGTAGCATGAACATGTATCACTAAAGGCTTTCCTGAAACTTTTTTTGCAGCAATTCCAGCCGAATAGGTTAGCCAGTCATGCGCATGAATCAGGTCAAAATCATACATTTGAGCTACCTCTGCAGCAATCAGACCGTAATTAGATACTTCCTGAAGCAGATTGGCACCGTATTTCCCTGAAAATTCAATTTTCCCAAGAGCCTTCCCAACTACGCCATGTGTTTGCATATGTTTCTCAAGCAATTTTTTCCAGGAATAATCTCCCTCCTGAATTTTTTGACTAACAAATATTTCAAACTCTTCAGGAGACAGATATGGCATCAGCATTGAACCAATTTCAACATAAGTGATTTCTTTCCGGTTCATATACATTCTTGGCAACATAGTTTCCTTCTCATTTTCAAAGAATTCAACTGTGCGTTGCATTATAGGAACATCTGAAGCTCCAACTAGTTTTATTGCACTTTGATCCTCATCACCATATGCTTTTGGAACAACAAATGTGATATCAACCCCCTGATACGCCAGGCCCCTGGTCAAACCATAACAGGCTGTTCCTAAACCACCACTAATATGAGGAGGAAACTCCCATCCAAACATTAAAACACGCATATCAATTGCTTGATTTGTTAGACAATATTTTGATTACCCTAAGTAGTTCTGCAACACTAGAAGCAAAAGAAATTGCACCACAGGCACGGTGTGGGGGACTTCCATCATATACTTCAGAGATATTACAAACTCCATGCTCAGTCATATCTTCCTCAAAGCCCTGCAAAATTTTCAAAATAAACTCATCTCCCTGATCTTCATACAATTTGAGCCAGGCCTCAGCAAAAAAGCCAAAAAGCCATGGCCAAACGGTTCCCTGATGGTATGAAAGATCTCTCTTATTATGGTCACCTTCATAACTCTGCTTGAAATTTTCAGATCTGGGAGATAAAGTCCTGAGTCCTTTAGGAGTTAATAATTCCTTAGTAAGCAAATCCAAAACAGATTTCCTCTGTTCTTCATTCAAGGGCGAATAAGGAAAAGCAGTGGCGAAAATTTGATTCGGTCTGACATCCCAGTCAGCCTCGCCATTAAATACATAATCAGCCAGGTAAGCCTTAGATTCGTCCCAGAAAGTATCAATAAAACTATTTCCTACCTTCTCAATCAGATTAGTCAGCTTACTTATCCTCAACTCTGATTTTTGAATTTCAGAGCCCTCCAGAGCAAAGCATAAAGCATTGAACCACAATGCATTTACTTCCACAACGTAACCTGGCCTTTGAGTAACCGGCTGTCCATCAATATAAGAATCCATCCAGGTCAAGGCCTTACCTTCCACAAATGCATGTATCAAACCATTCTCATGTAGTTCAATCCCATCAATCTGATTCTCAGAATATGCATCAAGAATATCATTAATGACCGCTCCAAATAGCTTAAAAGCCTTTTTCGTATCACCTGATGCAAGTGCATACTGTTGAACAGCCCAGATAAACCATAAACTTGTATCTGCTGTTCCATATACGGGATTAGTAATATCCGGAGAATGATCAGGGAATAGTCCCCCTCTCAGTCTCCTGCTCATACCAAGCAATATTTTTTCTGCAAGCTCAAATTTACCCTGAGTTAGCAACAATCCCGGAAGAGCGATAAACAAATGCCTTCCCCAGCGTCCAAACCAGGGAAATCCAGATAATATTTCATAGTTCTCATCCCTCTTCTGAATATATTTAAGGGCTGAGTCTCTCAAAACATCTTCGAAACTTGTCCAGGATAACCTGGATTCAAAAGCTTTTACAAATCGACGTTTAATCTGGTTTGGGCTTACCTGGCCCAGTCCGGCAGTAAAAACTACACTCTCACCCTTTCTTATTGGTACTTCAAAATATCCGGGAACAAAAAGATCTTCTCTGAAATCATATCCACGAATCTTTTCCTTACTATATTCTACCTGATAATACCAATCAGGAGCAACAACAAATTCTGCTTTCTTTGAGGTTTGTACAAATAATTCAGGGTATTCACTATAAAGTCTAATTTTAAATCCATTGGGAATAGACTCAGTTCGCGAATTGGCATACATATTTGCATGTGAAAGCTTATGGATATTACGAAATGCCATAAATGGCTTCAGTCTGAGTACTGTATGAGACTTAGCTTCCAGAAGAGTATATCGGATATGGATTCTGGACTCGGTTTCCTCTAAAAGGATTTCTTTTTGTATCACAACCCCGCCGACTCTGTAAACAATTTTAAAAACCGGATCCATCTCGAGCCATCTGGCATATTTATGACCTTTAGGACTATATTCACCCGGATATTTATTAATTCCAAGGTTAAAGTCCTGGTCATGCTGAATTATTGTTTCATGTAAGGTACTCAAAAGCACATGTCTGCCCCCATCAATCTCCTTAATAGGAACCACCAGTAGTCCATGATACTTTCTGGTGTTGCAACCCACAATTGAAGAGTTGCAATAAGCCCCAAGCTGGTTCGCAATAAGAATCTCTTTAGGAAGAGAATACTCCAGATTTACCAATTGGGTTTTGTCAAACTTCAAATAGCTCATATATATATCTCGTTCTCATTAATTATCAGCGGAATACCTCAGTTCAATGGTCCAACTCAACGTTTGTTTCTCTGTTAAATTACAAAAAAGTACATGATTTTGTTTCTCAGAAAGAAAAACAATATAAATTTGTGCCCGAATACTAATTCAAAATTGACAAAAAATGGCATACATTATTAACGACGATTGTACAGCGTGCGGAACCTGTATCGATGAATGTCCGGTTGAAGCGATTAGCGAAGGTGATATTTATGTAATTGATCCTGATGAGTGCACAGATTGCGGTGCATGCGCTGATGTTTGCCCGGTTGAGGCGATTCATCCTGCATAGATGCAAAAAAACTGTTAAAAAGGCCGGTTCGTTGAACCGGCCTTTTTTTTGGTATCGCTGCAACTTCAGAAGGGCACCAACCCAATGCTTCGAAGCTTAAGTCAAGGCGCGGTGTCATTCCCGCGAAGGCGGGAACCTCCTTGGGTACTTGCGTTGTTGGGGGGTGCTTTTTTAGGCGTTGCCACTGTCATGTGAGGTCCCGACTTTCGTCGGGATGACGATGTGGGAAGTTCTGGCGTTGTTGGGGGTTGGTGTTCTTTTTGGTATTGCTGCAACTTCAGAAGGGCACCAACCCAATGCTTCGAAGCTTGAGTCAGGGCACGCAGTCATTCCCGCGAAGGCGGGAACCTCCTTGGGTACTACCGTTGCTGAGGGGTGCTTTTCCAGGCATCGCAACTGTCATGTGAGGTCCCGACTTTCGTCGGGATGACGATGTGGGAAGTTCTAGCGTTGTTGGGGGTTGGTGTTCTTTTTGGTATTGCTGCAACTTCAAAAGGGCACCGACCCAATGCTTCGAAGCTTGAGTCAGGGCACGCAGTCATTCCCGCGAAGGCGGGAACCTCCTTGGGTACTACCGTTGCTGAGGGGTGCTTTTCCAGGCATCGCAACTGTCATGTGAGGTCCCGACTTTCGTCGGGATGACGATGTGGGAAGTTCTGGCGTTGTTTGGGAGTGGCTTTCTTTTTTTAGATTTTCTGAATTTTCCTATGAATAATACGATCACCAATTTGTAACTGTATAAAATACAGACCGGAAACAGTCATTTTTGTCAGAGCGTTGTGATCAAGTATTATTTTGTTTTTACCCGATCTGAATGTCTCAGCTCCTGAGGAAACTATCCTGCCCTCAATATTCAGAATTTTCCATCTACATTCACCCTGCTCTATCCCATCTATGACTATATTCAGCTCATTTTCGAATGGATTTGGAAAAACGACTACATTTAAGCCCGAGTTATTTGTGATATCCGGAATCCCTGATCCCGAATTGGTAGCCATCGGGGTTGGAGTTGAGAAGGAGTTCCAATTATCTGACCCGTCTGGCGAGCGACCAATGGAAACATTTGGGTTTTGTGCTCCAAAAGCGTGAGAATCTATCTCATAGGGGGTAGATCTTAACTGGAAGAGTCCTACTTCCTCTCCCTGACCGGTAAGCTTGATATCAAGATGCAATACGCCCTGCTGAGGATCATTATCAGCCCAGAAAACAAGGAAACCATTTGCCGGAATTGTTGTGGAATCAGGAAAAGTATTAGGAATTCTGTAAGCCATTGGGTTAGGCAAACTGTCAGTTACGAGCAATCCTCCTACATTAACCGGGAAACTATTGGAGTTATAAAACTCTATCCAGTCTTCGACTTCACCGAGATTATCAGGGAAAATAGTTTCATTAACAGCCATGATTTCATTGATCATGATTCCATCCACGGCAGTAAAAGTATGTTGATTTGCTGCATTAGGACTTGGGATATTCAGATATACCCAGTCGTTACTTCCATCAGGAAACTGTCCGAATGTGGCATCTGAGTTTTGAGCCGGATATTGTGCCTGCTGGATAATAGTCTTACCATCGGGTTGAACGAGTGTGATCTTTTCACCATCCCTACTCAGTTTAAAATCCAAATGCAAAATACTGGTTCGGGGCTGGGCATCTGCCCAAAACCGCAGATATCCACCCGGAGGCACGGTAGTACTGTCAGGGGAAGTAATCGGAATCCTTGCCATTGTTAGCTCGCCAACACTATCAGTAAGATATACGCCTCCAAGATCAATCGCCTGGCTGCTTGGATTATAAAACTCAATCCAGTCTTCGGCTTCATTATTCTCATCCCGGTCTGGCCCGGTATTGATTGCCATAATTTCATTCATCACTATGTTTCCTATAACTCTCAAGGGTAAATTAGCTGATCCCGGACTTGGATCTGATAGTAGTGTGAAATTTCCTGTTCCATCAGGAAGTCGACCATAGCTAACATCTTTTTCAAGCTTTGGATATTGAACCTGATCTATTATTGTAATCGATCCTCCATTTAATTGTCCCAGATACACCTCTTCACCATTGCTGCTAAGCTTGAAGTTAAGATGATTTGGTCCCTGGGCAGGTGAAGCATCAGCCCACAAAATGAGGTAACCACCAGCTGGTACGGTTGTTTTGCTGGCATCCGATCCCGGAATTCTATAAAAGCTTGCTGTTGCATTGGTGTCAGATATATATAACCCAGCCAGGTTGAATGCAGTTGAACCCGGATTATAAATTTCAATCCAATCGTCATCCTCGCCTTCCTCATCCACTACTCCGCTGGAATTTCTGGCTACCAATTCGTTTATTTTCAAATTCTGCGAAAATCCTGATAACACAATCAGGAACAGAGTAATTACTACTAATAGTTTCTTTGCTACTTGACTCATAATAACTTATTAAACTTCGACTTTTCTAACTACATCAATTAAAGTTCCGTCAACCCATTTTATCCCGGCAATTATTTCTTTACCCAAAACCGGTTTCTCTGGTTTGCCACAAATCTCTTCTGCCTCCTCTTTCAATTCATGGATGGTTTTTATCGGCAATCCTGAATTTTTCGTTTTTTCAATCAGGTCTTTCCTCAGAGGATTAATAGCAATACCACGTTCTGTAACAATAACATCTATTAACTCTCCCGGGCCGCACAAGGTAGTTACT